>JBNLCS010000397.1:0-16320 GCA_050303935.1 Bacteroidales bacterium | reverse complement strand
TTATAACCCGATGATTTTTTAGATTTTGCCAGGTTGCCCTGAAAATGGAAACTGGATTTACACCAGGATGCTTGTAAAAGTGTTTATCTTCGTATTGGGTTACAGCCGTTTCTAACTTTTCAGGGATTTTTAAACTATCATTGTAAGGCAACACCCATTGCTCATCCCTATTTGTAAAAACCCGTAAAAAATGCCCGTTTTCATCACTAATTACTGTACTGTAATTATACGTAAACAAGCGATCAGGTAATGGCCATAACAGAAAAATAAAGAGCAACAATAAAAGGGTAAAAGTTTTGGGATAATGTTTGCAATATCTTAACAGTATATTAATCCAAGATAAGATAGTAATTTTACTCATAAATTTAATTATACATTAATTGAGCTTCTTATAACAAGGTTAATTGATTGATTGATTTAACACCGCTAAGATACATTTTTGAACATAACATCAAATACAAGTAAATATTCAATCAACACTTAACAAAGTACTGGATTACATATTACGTGTAAAGAATTTACTTAAACCTTATCGATCCAACAGTCTTTTTGTATTGATCAACTACTTCATCAGCATTTGAATAAGCATTACCTACAAAAATTAAACATTCTTTTTCTCCGAGTACTATAGCCTGGTACATCATTCCTTCATTATTCATAACATTAATGGGGGTGGTCAAACTTAACATATCATAATTACCCATTACCGTTTTAACAACTTCACCTTCTTCAATATGAACACCAGATTGTATAAAACTATCCCTTATCTCTTCAAAATATTTTTCAGCTTCTTGAAGTGATTTTGCAGGTTGGGTACCGATTTGAAAAATGTTGGTAGTAGGCCGGTTTAAACTGTTTCTTCCATTTTCTCCAAAAATATAATAATCATTGGTCCTCATAGTAAACGAATACCCCGTAATTGACTTATCAAAAGAAAAAGTTGCATCTATCAATGGGTCATAAGAAATTTCAGTATCAACATAAACCGTTTGCAAAAATGTTTTAAGTTCATTTTTTGATTTAAGATCTTCTAGGAGTGCCATACATGAAACAATGACCAATACTGAATCGTTTCCAAAAACCAGCATAAGGTTCGTAAAATCAGGATCATTGTCAATACCTTCTATATATAGCCCATCGTACTGGTTAACTGTTATTTCTTTAAATTCGTTAAGTTCTATATCCGGGTTATTGATAAGTTGGCGGTTAAAGTTACTTTTTAATTCTGCAAATGAATTTTGAAATTCCATGAACTGTATCCCGGTTTGCTCATCTCTATTATACTGTAATACCTTTTCTTCACTTTTTATGTAGCCATCAGGTAATACACAATATATCCTGGTCCCATTAATCCGTTCAGCATTTTTTTTCTTAACAACATTAACATGGTCTGGGAATTCTTTATCTGTTATACTGCACGACCCGGAAATCAATACAACTAATAGTAAATACTTCAATACTTTCACTAGAATAAAATTTAATTAAACATTTGTTTTATAATGAAGTGAAGGTAATGATTTGTAATTTAAATAGTAGGTTTATTATTATAAAAATAATACCTGGGGCTAATTTTAAATCATTATCATAATATACACCACGGGTACCTTTTTACCAATTTACCAACTTTGTATTTACCAATCTTTTTTAGGGGAAAGATAGTTATATCGTGTATTAAAGATATGTTGCTAATGTTGTTAATAAATCATTAACAAATTTTAATAAAATTAACAATTTTCTGGCACGATTATAGTTAAATTACTATAAAAAACCTGCGAAAATTTTGCATAACATGTAAAACAAATGAAAAGATGGAAAAGATGAAGAAATTGGAATACGAAATACTTAGCATTCAGGAATTGTATGCTTTCGCACGCAGGACAATGGGCTTGTTATATGAACATGTTGAAGATGATGCTTTCATAAGTTCAGTATCATCTTTAATGAATAGTTCACTTAACCGGTTATCAGTCATTCTGGGCCTGCTAAAAGAAAATGAATTTACTGAAAAACTTGCTGAACGGGAACAAGCAAGGGATAAAGCATTCATTGGGCTTTTCAACTTAATTAAAGCAAACATAAATCATGAAAATGATGAAATAGCCATGTCTGCACAGAATGTATATTTTATTTTTGAACAGAACCATTTAGTGCAATCAAATAAAGGTAATAATTCATTTAATAAAAAAATAAATTTCTTACTGGATGACCTGGAAAAATATAGTATAAAAAATGAACTTGAGAAAACCGGAATTTTACCCTGGATTAAACATTTGGACAAAACCCATCACGAATACCTTAAGTTTTTGGAAGAAATTAAAGATGAAGAATCAATTAAGTTGATACCGATATTGAAAAGTGAACGGGGTAACATTGTTCAATACCTAACCGGTTTGTTCGGGTATATAGAAATATACAAAGAATCCAAACGGGATAACTTTGCATTTATGGCCGACAAATTAAACGAAATCATAATTGATATTATGATAATTGCCAGAAAGAGGGGGAAAACAACTGAGAAAATGAAATAATATTAAAATTCATGATCATTGCCAGGATAAATCCATAATGCCCGGCATTTTCCCGTATTTTTGAAGCCACATTTTTTGTAAAATTCAATAGCCCTCCCATCAGCAACTAAAACCTGTTGATGAAAATCTTTATATTTCCTCAGCAATGATTTTACAATCCTGGTACCAATCCCTTGTCCTTGATATTCAGGCAAAACAGCTAAATGAGGGTAATAAACCACCAGGTAACCGTCTGATATAGCATTTCCCAGGCCTACGAGTTTCCCATTATCCCAAGCCGTCACTAAGCTGTGAGAATTCAATAAAGCATTGTACAAAGTATTTGGTTTTTCTGCTGAAGACCATTCCAGTGAACGATATATGGCCAGGATATCTTCTTTCCTGATATCCCTGGTATCACTTAAATAAACTTTCATGGCAAATAATAAAAGGGAAAATAAAAAAATCGTTTTAAAATTTTAATGATATATTCATCACTTCAGAATAATAATTATCAGGCAAATTTAAATATTTATAGGCCATATAAGCCCCCGGGTTAACATAAAAATTAACTCCCAGTCTATCATTTTTCTTACCATTTTGCACCATACGGGTCATAAGACTAAATCCTGTTATACCCCCAATCATACCAGCTGTTGTCATAAACTTATCCTGACTTTCATCCGGCGCTATCAAATATCCAAGGCCTAAGCCAAACAAAGCACCGGATATTTCACCTAATGAAACCAGTACCCCCTGGCTGGAAGATAGGTCTTTGTTTTTAAGATATTTGTAAGCAAATAAACTTCCTATACCTCCCCCAACAAGCGCAGATGAGGTATAAACCTGGCTCTCACCGGGTTCAAAAAGATAAACCAATGCCAGGGATGACATGGCACCTAATAATGCTGACGACCTGAAATACAACGCATCACCAAAAGTGTATGATCTGGTTTCTGCCATTTTATACCCAACATATATTCCTGCTGCCGAAGATAGTGTAAATACAGAAAATATGGCCCTTCGATTATTGTCATCATACAACCTGAATACATCGTTTAGTAAAAATCCGGTAATAATTCCGAAATCCCCTCCCATCTGGTAAATTGATGCGTCACCGGTTGAGTAACTTTTTTTTCTTGCCAATTTATAAGACAAAATCGCCTCTGACAAACTTCCTATATTTCCCATGGCAAAATTAAATTGTGTTGCATTGTTCTCATTTAAAATTTGAGAAATGAAAATACCATGGGCAATCCCCCTTGTTTGTCCATAAAATGTTAATGAAGCCTGTCCACGTGAAACCTCTTTATCTTTAGTAGTGTAATAAGGTAACAAAAAGGATGCCCCGGAAGATAACATATATAACGATAAAAATGGCTTTGTCCCTTCTATATCAAATGATGCAGGTGTGGCGTAGCCATAATATCCAAGGCCAACAATAGTAGATCCTGTAAGCAGTAGTGCCCTTCCTGATTGGTCAGTTCCCGGTTTAATACCTGATAAATTAAAAGCTGTTTTCAAATCTCTACGATATTTTTCCAAATCGTTATGATCATATAAAATTCTGTTTTTATATAATAATCCTTCTTTTCGGTAATAAATTTCCAATGCAAACAGGGAATCTTCCAATTCAAACAAACGTGCTTCAACAAAGCCGGGATATTCTGTAAACAATTTTACCTGTTGCGCTAATTCAGCATGAATTGTTTCAACATGATAATCTTGTAAAATATTCACCTGTTTTTCCTGTGCCGTTGCAAACTGAACAAAAAAACAAGTTAAAAACATTGATATACAACATTTAGAAACCATATTGAATTTATTATAGCATTGTTTACAAATATCTATATTACATCTTATTATTTAGCTCTGCAAGAAAACGCCAATTACTTCGTTACTCTCGACTCGACTTTAGTCATTTACAAAAGTATACTCCTTGAAATCAAGTCTTCGAAGGCCTCGTCTTTGTCGTTTTCTTGTCAGAGACCGAAAAAGAGTGAATTTTCTTGCAAGTACTATTTAACAACCTTTACATCCATTCCTGAAACACTTGCTTTATAATCATTATTATACATAGCTTCCACTTTTGTAGGGGGCATTCTAAATTCACCAAGCGTAACAACATTAAGTTTTACCACAAAATCAATTGGATTGTTATTCCTTACATCGAAAAACCACATGATCCTGTCATCTCTAATGTCCAGGTATTCTTCCCTGCCCGTTTTATATTCATTCATCCATGAAGGCATTACCTCTTGTGATAATCGTGTGTTTTCAATTTCCCATCCCGAAGGTAATATTTGTACTAAAGCTACTTCTTCAACTTCTGGCACATCACTGGTATTATGTACCTTAAAGTGTCCCCAAATGGTTGTACCTTGCTTTAGCTGTGATGGGTCAATGTTATCTCCATTTTCGTTGTACCAGTTTACATTCAATTTCAAGTTCTTTGACTCACCCTGCATCTCGTCAATCAAAGGAATACCCGTCCATGATAAATTTACATAAACTGAATTTACTGTAGACGCTTTATCCAAATAGATTGCGAATGATTTTCCAAAATATTTATTAAACCTATATTCGTAAATATCTTTTTGATCAAAGTTTACTTTCTCACCATCAGGAAATTCAAGGTACCCAATAAGTTTTACTTCACTTTCGCCTGATATTCCGGCAGCTTCAAAATATTTTCCAAGCGAAAGGAGCATGTACCCGGTAGTCTGCGTTGAATACCAACGTTGTTCTGACAATTTCCTGGCTATTTCCTTCGCCAATAATTCTCCTGAAGTTTGTCCATCTAAAATAAGTTTACAATACAGAATAACAGCTAAATCCCTGTTACCAGAACCATATGAACCACTAAATTCATTGTAATTATCAACTGTGGTACCGGTATTGGTTAATATCTTTCTTGCCATATCATCTGATCCCAGGTTCTTATATGCTGCTGCCAGCATCCATTTTTGCATGTCGTTCATTTGATCCATACTGTTTTCTCTCAGATAGTTTAATTCAGAACGTACATTCCTGTTATCAAGTGACAAAACAAATGCCCGGTTTACCCTCGTTGTTAATGATCCCCGATGATACCTTGCTTCGCGTTCCATATATCCGCATACCTTTTCAAGCATATATTCCGGTACATAATAGCCTTGTTTTTTTGCTTCAATTAAAAAGTGGCCACCATAATTTGTTCCCCAGTCAGATGGGCTTGTTCCCCCCGGCCAATATGCAAAACCTCCTTGCGGGGTAACAAACATATTTAAACGATCAATACCTGCGTTTATATTTGCATCTATTTCATCTGATTTATAGGTACCGTTCATGAATTTTTTCAGGTATAATTGAGGAAACACTGATGATGTAGTTTGTTCAATACATCCATAAGGATAATGAATAAGCCACTGTAACCTATGTGAAAACTCCATGTTTGGAAATACATTCATAGTGAGTTTTGCAGTATTCGTACCAGTAATCCCATTGTTAGGAATTGTAAATTCAACGCGTTCACCAGTGTTTAATTTTTTTTCTTCAGCATCATATAATCGCGCTGCGCTTGGTCTTACCATTAAATTGATGGTTTTCGCGGCTTGGTAATCTTTACTTTTGGCTGTAATAGTAACCTTACCTTGTCCAACTGCCGCATCTGTTGACAGTTTAAAAAATACGTCTTTATCATCTTCTTTGTTAAATGCAAGCGAGGCTGACTTGCTTCCAATAATATTTACAGGCCCTTCTGTTGTAATATTCACATTTACTTTACCTATATTTTCCTTCATTGCAAATACGCTTACCGGAATTGTAAAACGCTCATCAGGGCCAATTACCCTAGGCAAAACAGGTTGAACCATTAATTCTGTTTTAACAGGCACTGCTTTTTCATAGTTCCCATACTGGTTATTGTTAGCCGATACAACCATAACCCTGACGGAACCAATATAGTCAGGCATGGTAAAGCTAACTTCCGCATCTCCGCTGGCATTGGTTTCAACAGGCCCTTTGAACAAACAAACCGGTTCAAAACGTTTTAGCCCCTTCATCGGACTTGCCTGGGATTCCCTGTAATCCATATCACCACCGATTGAAAATGTTTTAAATACATCACCTTTGTTAGCGCCAATGATATAATTAAACAAATCATATGATTCAACCTGAAGTCTCAATTTTTTAAAAAATTCACGCCATGGGTCCGGGGTCCTAAAATTAGTAAGGTCAAGTAAACCTTCATCTACTACAGCTATGGTAAACTGTGTTTTACTATTGTCTTTGTTATGCACTTTAATGGTAAAATCCTGTTTAGGCTTTAACACATCTGGTATTTCAACAGCAAACTGTTGATGTGTATACGGATCTTCAACATTTAACGGTAAGATTCCGTACATTCTAATGGGGCGGTCATTAGCTGTTTGATTATGAGGTTGAATAACAGACACGGTAACATAAGAAGTTGGGACCATCGAATTGGTTACCGGAATTTCAAGGGTAAGTTCTTCCCCTTCCGATGGAGGAGAAACCCACTTACTTTCCATAATGTGGGAACCATTTTCTAAAGTCATTAAAATGGCGCCTTCCTTGGGGGCTGGAAAAACTACTTTGGCTGTTTCACCGGTATAATATTTGTTTTTATCCGAGCGTAAGGCCAGCGTGCCCGCATCACTGTCGCCACTTGGTATATAACCATATGGATATGCAGAAATGTATGTAGATGCAATATGTCCTTCAAAGTCGCCATCTTGTACTTCTATTAAATATTCACCCCGCTCATTAGGAACAAAGAAAATGTTTACATTATTATTTTCAGATATTACCGTACCTTCTTTCACGAGAACTGTGTTGTAATCACTCTTATATCTTAGCCTGAACCTCCTCCTGCTTTCATATTCATACCACCAGTTACTTGAATTCCTGTAAATTCTATATTTAATGTTCCTTCCGTTTACAGCTTCACCATCCCGGTCTACCAAAACCACAGGAACACTGACTTCTTTGCCAGTCCTAACATAATAATACTGGTGTTGTTTTTGAATACCTACATAATGATCGTAAGGATCGTAATAAAGTAACGTTCTATTTAAGTTAGGCCTTCCCCCCTTGTCAAAAACTTTTGTTGCCACCATCATTCGAATACCACTTGGAACATTCTTAAAAGTTGGTATTTTGTAGGATATTTTAGCCCGTCCTGCAGTGTCAAGCTTTCCATCAAAAACCTTTTCTTTTAATGAACTAAAATCGGTTAAAATATTACTGAATGAATATCCAGAATATTTTGGGAAGCTTTTTTCATACCCGGAAAATTCTATTTCCGATTCCGCTTTAAGGTTTTCAGCAGGGGTACCGAATAAATATTGACTATGTATGTCATATGTAATATTTTTATCGTTATAACTAAAAGCTTCTTTTTCACTGTCAATTTTAACTTTTAATTTATTAGGAACTACGGTTTCTATTTTCAGGGTATGGTAAAAATACTGTCCTGAAGCTACAATTCTGACATCCCAATTTCCGGTCGGATCATTTTCTTCCGTCTTAAACGGGAAATTATAAAAACCGTCTTTACCACTTTTATTAATTGTTTCATAAATCAGTTGGTCATCCGGATTATAAATTTTAATTTCTACTGGTTGACCATCAGGATAATCGTTGTCTGTGTTTCGAATTATACAAGAAATGTTAATATCATCTCCCGGTCGGTAAACACCCCTTTCGGTATATATCATTGCCCTTACGCCTGCATAACCGGTTTCAACACCACTTATATCAAAACCAGAAGTATTCCACTGCATTTCATCAAGTTTGACAATACTTACCTGGTCACCTTTTTTCGCAAGAACATAACGGGCATACCCCCTGTTGCTAATACGGGCCATACCCTTGGAGTCTGTTATGCTTTGCCCCTTTCTGTCACCCCAATACTGGTAAAGCTCTACATGCACATCAGGCATCGGTTCTGTGGTTACAAGGTCAGATGTATATACATGATAATACTGGCCCGCCTTTTTTACCGTTACGCCAATATCACTCATTATTACCGGTTTATAAATCTGACCATACTCTCCGGCATATTTATTTTTATTATCAGGCTTTATGAGCATATCGCGCGGGTTAAAATTCAACCGAACAATATAAAGAACTTTGTCCCCCTCATTTATTATATCGCTCAAGTCAACTTCGTTCAGGAACCATTCATTTTTTTCGTCCCCAATTTCCAATGTTTTATTAATCAAAATAACCCCGCTTTTGCCCTCGTATGAATTATCGAAACCATGGTGCCTGTCTTTGTTACTATTTATTTGTTCCCTTCTGATAAAATCATGTATGTCATCATCAAATACTTGTTTAACTTCCAGATGGACCCTGCGTACATTCGTGCTGTAAAATTGTATTTTTTGTTCGTTGGAAGAAGGCATAAATATACCCTCACTTGCAAATTCAATTTGAGGTTTTAAATCGTCGAACCGTATAGACTTCGTATAACTTTTGCTTGATTTTGTTGCCCATTTGCTAAGGACACCCTCGGTAACCGATATTTTGTACTCCTGGCCATGTTTAAATTTTCCTTCAACCATAACAGAAGATCCCATGCGGCTTAACTTCAAGTCTACTTCAGGATCAATATTTATAAATGAAGACAAGTTTTGTGAAACATCCAACTCATCTGAAAAAATAATTTTTAACCTTGGTTTTCGCCCTTCTTCTTCTGATACCACGCTGGTAACTTTCATGTTATTCAAAGCCGGGATCTCAAAATTCTTAGAATAATCATCTGACAGCTCCATTTTACTTTTATCAATAGTAAACGTGAACCCCTGGCTTTTATCATTTCTTTCAATATCCCCACTGATAAATGTATAGGTGTAACCTTCGTCAGATTTGGTAATATTTATCGGTATTTTTGTTTTTCCTGATGCCAATAGTACAGATTTAGACACCAATTCCAGGTTAACTTTCTCTGTAAAAATAATTTTCCCGGTATATTGTAAAAGTTTAGGACTATTTCGGTCTTTTAATATCAATTCTGCTTCAAATGAACTCACCTCCCTGCCTAAAACAAAAAAGTTGAAACTGAACGTTCCCAGTTTTTTGGCCAACAATTCAGCACTCAACAAATCAAGATTTACATCTACGTCATATTTCTGTCTCATGTCAAGCTCTTCATCAGGAATAAAAGATAATGTGTTTCGGCTTGTCCATTTAACACTTCCCTTTATTCCCGGGTCAATGGATAAAATATCACTGCCCAGTTCCTGCCCAACCACCTCATATTCAACAATATTATCCTGAAATTGTATTTGGATTGGATCATTCATATGAACATTTCCGGCTGTAAAAGACCCGATAACATCTGCAAATTTTTGCGGGATTATTACCTCCTCCTTGCTTTGCGTTTTTTCCTGGTTACAACGGGTAAAAAGGAACACTGTTACAAACAGCAGAATTATGCTCTTAAATAGTTTGTGATGCATGGTTTATTTTTTTAGAGAATTATGTGATTATAAATATATAAATATATTTTTATTTATAACGCCTGCCCGTAAATTTTTGATAATTAGTTTTTTTAGACTGGGTTTATTTATATTATAACTATTTGGCATGTAATTTCTAATGCAACAAATTATTGTTGTCTGGTATATTTTGGTGGCTATATATCTACTTTTATTAATTATTGATTTACCTATCTCATAAATTTAGTATTGTAAAATTTCAAGAATAATTGTAGATTTAATATAAATTGATTATTACTGTGAAACATAGATAGGGGATTTGAAATCCTTGTTTGCATATGCAGGCCATAAAACTTAACCAGGCTAGAAATTGTTTAACCATAAAACGTAACCATCTACGGCAAAAAAAGAAAAATGATTATAATTGAAATAAATAAGCTGTTTTAAAACAGATGGAGAAAAAAACATATTGTATTTTACTTTTGGGGATTATAATATTCCTCTATTCATGTAACCAACGAAGTGGCATAGAATATTCTGATGCAGAACACCTTCTTAACAGTCTCAAAAAAGAAAAAGGTACTGAATATAATAAACTCCCTCCCAGGCTTGTGAAGGCATTTCTTAGATACGATGGTTCTACTAACCCTCATTTACAACAGTTACTTGAAATTTCAAAATTATTTATTGTGGTACATATACCTAAAAATGAAGAAAAATCCATATATAACCTTTCCAAAAATGAATTAAAATTCCTCGTTCAAAACATGGCATATAACAAACTTAATGAACTTGAAATCAATGATATTATGTTCCGGCAGTTTTTTAAAACAAATGAAACTAAATATAACGAATTGGTCTTGGAAATTGATGAACCTGCTTTATACACAATTTATTGTCTGAAAGGGGAATTTACAAGCAAAGATATAGAAGAGGTGAGTAATAATGTATCTCCGATTGAATTTTTAAAACTTAATAAAAAAATCAGGAGGAATTAATTTCATAGCCCGTCAAATGTTACCATCTTTGTATTTTATTTAATCAGACAATGACCAAAAAAAATATTACAGCAGATCCTGTTGCTCTTTATGAAAAGATAAAAAATAAACTTTCTCCCACTGAAAATGAGCTCAAATTATTAGATAAAGCTTATGGTATAGCAGAACAATTTTCAAAAGAAAGGGCTTTCTATGGGAAATATACACATTTGATCCACACAATGGAGGTTTCGGCAATTGTACTGGATGAAATGATCCTTGGATTTACTTCCACCATAGCTGTGTTATTACATGAACCGGTTTTATACAATATGATATCACTGGATAATGTCAGAAAAGAATTTTCTGCCAAATCTGCTGATATTATTAAAAGCTTGTGTAAAATAAACGAAATAAAAGAAAAAGGGAAAAGCAAACAAACAGAAAACTTCAGGAAATTTATCCTAAACCTGGCCAATGACATGCGGGTGATATTAATAAAACTGGCTGATGTTCTCAATTTTATGCGGATTGGTAAAGAACTTCCTGAAAATGAAAGGATAAAAATAGCTTCTGATGCTTATTATTTATATGCCCCATTGGCCCATCGGTTGGGATTGTATAAAATAAAGCTTGAAATGGAAGACCTGGCTATGAAATATACTGATTATGAAACGTATATTTCAATTGCCAAACGTTTAAAAGAAACTGCAAAAACACGAAACAAATTTATTAAAGACTTTATAACCCCCATTGATAAAAAACTAAAAGACAACGGATTAAGTTTTGAAATTAAAGGCAGGCCAAAAACCATACATTCCATTTGGAATAAAATGCAAACTAAGCATGTATCGTTTGATGATATTTACGACAAATTTGCCATACGCATTATACTAAACAGTAAACCTGAAAATGAAAAATCAGATTGTTGGAAAGTATATTCTTTAATTACAGAAACATATCAACCTAACCCAAAAAGATTACGCGACTGGATTTCAGTGCCCAAATCAAACGGATATGAATCTCTACATACTACAGTAGTTGTACCGGGAGGACAATGGGTTGAAGTTCAGATACGGACACAACGAATGGACGATATTGCAGAAAGAGGGTTTGCTGCCCATTGGAAATACAAAGAAGGTAAAAAAGAAGGAAGCGGTATTGACCAGTGGCTATCGAACATAAGGGAACTAATAGAATCACCGGAACAGGAATCAGAAGAAATTATTGATGATTTTAAACTTAGCCTTTATTCAAAAGAGATTTTTATATTCACCCCTAAAGGAGATTTAAAAAACCTTCCTTCCGGATCAACAGTACTGGATTTTGCCTATGGAATACATACCGCGCTTGGTGATACTTGTGTTGGTGCTAAAGTAAATGGTAAAAACGTTCCAATACGGTACCAACTACAAAACGGTGATAAAATTGAAATTATTGCCTCGAAAAACCAGAAACCAAAACAAGACTGGTTAAATTTTGTGGTTACTTCAAGGGCGAAATCAAAAATTAAATTTGCACTTAACGAGGAAAAGCTCAAAGAAGCAGAAAATGGTAAAGAAATTGTAAAACGAAGATTAAAAAACTGGAAAATTGAATACAATGATTCAAATATTTTAAAATTACTGAAACATTTTAAGCTAAAACTGGCTATTGACCTTTATTACCTTATTGCTACGGAAAAGATCGATATTTTAAGCTGTAAAGAAATTCTTACGGCAAATGAGGAAACACATCATAAACCCGAAGAAACTGAAAAAGAAAACCGGACAGTAAAAACCCATACTGGAGAGGATTATCTGGTTATTGACCAGAAAGTGGACAAGGTGGAATATAAACTTGCCAAATGTTGCAATCCTATTTTTGGAGATGACGTTTTTGGTTTTGTAACAATTAACGAGGGAATAAAAATCCACCGGAAAAACTGTCCCAACGCACGCGATATGATATCAAAATTCGGGTACCGTGTAGTTCCGGCACAATGGACTGAAAAAGGGGAATCAACCTCATATACCGCATCACTGAGGGTTACTGCAATAGACGAGGTTGGTATGTTGTCAAATATTTCTGATGTAATTACAAACGAATTTGGTACAAATCTCCGCTCCATAAACTTGGAAACAAATGACAGCTTACTTGAGGGGCAATTAAAAGTACTGGTTTTTGATAAAAAACACCTGGAAGGATTGATTAAGAAATTAAAATTGCTAAAAGGGGTAATAAGCGTTACCAGACTAGGATGATAAAATAATGAAACCTGTATTCCTTTAAAAATGGTTAAAAACGAAATATATAAATAATTTTAAAAATGAAAACAGCAGAAATTAAAACCGTAAAGGGTACAATGAAAGTTGAGTTTTACGAGGATGACGCCCCAAACACCGTTGACAATTTTGTTAAATTATCGAAAGAAGGATTTTACGATGGCCTTACCTTTCACCGAGTAATACCGGATTTTGTAATCCAGGGAGGTTGTCCATATGGTACCGGTGCAGGCGGACCCGGCTATACCATTAAATGTGAACTGGATGGTGAAAACCAGTATCATGACCGGGGCGTATTATCTATGGCCCATGCAGGAAGAGATACAGGAGGTTCACAATTCTTTATATGCCATAGCAGAAAAAATACAGCACACCTTGACCGTAACCATACTTGTTTTGGCAAAGTAGTTGAAGGTCTCGATGTTATTGATCAAATCAGACAAGGCGATGAAATAGAGAAGATTGTAATAATCGAAGAATAAAGGTTCGGGTTCTAAGTGAGGGTATATTAAAAAAATCACTTTCATCTTTTTAATCGAACTGGAGATTTCTTTATTCATCCAATATTCTCATGTTAAAATATCCCTTTTTACAAAGAATTAAGTAGCTCTGCAAGAAAACGCCAATTTTTTCGTTATGCTTGTCAGAAAAATGCTCGATTACCTTATGTAAACTCCGCTTTTTCTGACTACGCATGCCTCGAACTTGACGTTTTCTTATCAGAGACGGAGTTTTCGGGCAGGCACTAAGTATAAAAGTGGTTTTTTAATACCCTCAATATTCTTTCAAACAATTAAGAACTTAATAATATTAAATAGATGAACCATTTCATCAAAGGAATTGATACCGGAATCATACCAGACAATAACGCATTACTTTTTGCTTTTAAGAATTATGAGATTCTCCTTGTTAAAACAAGTAAAAATAATTTTACACTTCCAACAATAAAAAATTTTGAAAATAGCCCTGTTCAATTTAATTCTTTAGAATTTATTGGGAAATTTCATGACAAAAATTGTTTTAATATAAATTTTAATACTAACATTGAGTTACCTGAATATTTTACTTTTGAAAATATAAGGTCAACTTTTAATATTTTTGATTTCGATCATTTTCAAGTCATCGGATATGCCTATCATTTAGGCAGATGGGATATAGATACAAAATATTGTGGGAAGTGTGGTAACAAAACAGAAAGGGCGCCAGATGAAAAAGCAAAAAAATGTACGTCATGCGATCATATTATATATCCCAAAATATCGCCGGCAATAATTGTTGCTATTTTAAAAAATGACGATATATTATTAGCCAGTAACAACCGTTTCAAAAAAAACTTGTACAGCATTCTGGCTGGCTTTGTTGACCCTGGAGAATCGCTTGAAGAGTGTGTACATAGGGAAGTAATGGAAGAAGTAGGTATCCGTATTAAAAACATCCGATATTACGATAGTCAGCCCTGGCCCTTTCCTGACTCTCTAATGGTAGGATTTTTTGCTGATTACTATTCGGGACAAATAAAAGTAAACGATGAAGAACTTTCAGATGCTGCATGGTTCAATAGAAAAAACATGCCTGAGTTACCTGCATCATTCAGTATTGCCAGGCGTATGATAAACAGTTATGTAGAAAAAAATTATCCACAATAGCCTGGAATATAATACGAATTTTTATCTGGGTTCTTCATATCAACAAACCCGGAAACCCCTAAAATAGATAGATACAAGCTTTCTCATGTAACCTGCCATCGGGTTATTACACATCCTATATTCAGTTTATGAACATCGGTGTTGATCTGGATCATTTGACTTTTATATGAATATTGTGGGTAATAAAGCAACCAGGTTCCAATTTTAAAAGAAATTCATTAAATTTAAAAAAGGGAAAGCTAAAAATTAAAGTGCATGCGGTTAAGGTTTTTTTTAAAAAAGCTAATTTTGATATGGGCGATAGTTACTTTGAATTTTCACAAACCTCTCTTGGCCAATGATTACCGGTTTTTTCATATTGACAATGAAAATGGACTTGTTAATAACCGGGTATATTCTATTTTAAAGGATAGCAAAGGATATATGTGGTTTGCTACTGCAAATGGATTATGCAAGTACGATGGATATGATTTTTATTATATATATTCTGTACATGGCGATTCTACGACCTTATCAAGTAATTATATAAAGGAAATTACCAAAGATGGTAAAGGAAGATTATGGATTAATGCTGAAAATGAATTAAACATTTACGACCCAACGAGTGAAAAAGTAATCACTTCTTCATTTAACTTCACCAATCAACCTTCATTTTGGATAAATGACATACACGCTGATAATAAAGGAAATGTATGGATAGCTACACAAGACAGCTCTCTTGTTTGTTATGATGTTACCAGTGAACAAGCAAGCAAAGCTGTTGATCAAGCTGGTCATCCATTTAAATCAAGATCAAACATTACCGGAATAAGTAGTGACTCCCTAGGAAACATATATACCATTGATGAACAATGTAATTTAGAGATATTTGATCAGAAAAAGAAGGTTTCCTTTCATAAACTAAAATTATCACTGAAAAAGGAAATGTTTTATCGTTTATATGTGGACAACGACCAGGATTTATGGTTGTATTCATTGCAAAAAAATTGGGGGCTCTTACGATTTAATAAGCCTTTGAGTTCATTTGAAGAACCTGAATATGAAAAAATAAATACTTCATCAGATGCTATAACATGTATTGTCCAGGATCAAAATGGATTATTTTGGATTGGTACAGATCATGGAGGTTTAAATATTTATAATAAAAAAAACCATTCAATCGATTTTATTAGCCATGACCCTTCAGATATGGCCAGTTTAAGTCAGAATACTATCATATCCTTGTATCAGGATGACGAAGGAATTATGTGGCTTGGCACGTTTAAAAAAGGGGTAAACTATTACCATCCGGAATTTTTCAGGTTTCAAAATCAAAAAATAGATATTCCGGATTATAGTGGGGCCGGATTAAATGATATTGACAACTTTGTTGAAGATAAGAATGGTAACTTATGGATCGGCACCAATGGAGCCGGGCTCATCAAGTATAACCCTGAAAATAAAAAGTATACCCAATATTTGCATGACCCGGATAATCCAAA
>JBNLCS010000396.1:0-5337 GCA_050303935.1 Bacteroidales bacterium | reverse complement strand
GGCATTGGATGGAAATGCATATGTTATATGGAATGATTTATCTAATTTCAGATTGAATAAATCCCTTATAATTACTGAACGAACGTATTTATGCCTTTCGGTTAAAGACAATGAATCGGGTAGATTAACATACAACCACTTTCCCTTTCCTCCTTTTTTAAAAGTAGATTGAATAATTTGCAATGGTTTGGGTTTAGGGTCAATCTGCACCACATCTATTTTTGGCCCCCTATTTTTACTTAACGGTTTTACACTTTTTGAATGTGCGATATTTTCCTCGATCACCTCAAATTCTGAAAAATCGGTTAAAAATTTTATCATAATACTGTAACTTTTCTGATCTCCGGAACCCCACTGTAACTGAAATGAACTGACAAGGTTGTTTAATAGCAAAATAAGTGAATCAATATATACAGAATCAGAGTACAAATAGTTTCCGTCTATTGAAAGGTTTACAATACCATTGGGATCAAAAGGAACTATATTATGCTTTCTAAAAGGAAAATTGCTTATAAATTTCCAGGCTCGATAATCCTCCGATAATTCAGATAAATCAGGCGGATACATTCTGGAAATATAAGAAATAGTTTTTCGTTCAGGGTTTAAATATGAACCCCTCAAAAGAATCGTAAAAAAAACTATTTCTACAATTATGACAAATGTGATAAAAATTTTTAAATATTTCATAACAAATAAATTTAATAATTTACCCAAATAAACCATAGTTGAAAAAAATTTAAAAGCTTTTTCTGACGAGTGAATGGTATACAGGAAAAAGAGGTATGAAAACAGGTATAAAACAATAAATCAATTTATATAAAATAACATTTTTTGAAATTACTGATTAATTATTTTAAGTATATGAGAAATATATTTTTGAATTAAACAGTCCTGCTAAAAGCTGCTAACCAGCATGGATTAAAACTAAATTCCCATATTTAACCACGAAAAACGCCAAAAACACGAAAGAAAAATTGCATAGCAATTTTTAAAACGTCGAAGACGTTCGTTTTCGTGCATTTTGTGCCTTTTGTGGTTAAAATAAATTTGTCACATCGTTTTTACCCAGGAATTTACATTTTATGTATAAGGTAGCTAACAATTATTTAAGGGCAAACACATCAATTTCATTGTGAAACTCATTCGAACCTTTACCTAATAGTTATTACACCAATTTGTGCAAAGAAATAAATCGCTAACTTAAACTACAATAATTATTTGTTATTCAAATATTTACATACACCTTCAATTCTATTACCGTGTTATCGGATCCCTCCCCCATTAATAATTTCTTTTGAAGGCGAAATAAAAGCCAAACTGCCATCATCATCCTCAGCCATCAGGATCATGCCCTGTGATTCAATTCCCCTTATTTTACGAGGCTCCAGGTTAATCAGGATACAAACCTGTTTACCAATAATATCTTCCGGCTGGTAATATTCTGCAATACCAGAAACCACGGTTCTTTGATCCACACCCGTATCAATTTTTAGTTGCAAAAGCTTTTGGGTTTTAGGCACTTTTTCTGCTTCCAGTATTGTCCCCACCCTGACATCCATGGCCATAAACTGATCGAACGTAACATTTTCTTTTTGTGGTTCCACGGCTGGTTTTGTGTTGTTTTGTTCTTTGGTATCCTGTAGTTTTTTAAGTTGTGACCCTACTATATCATCTTCCACTTTTTCAAATAACAATTCCGGTTTGTTTACCTGGTGACCAACCGCCAATAAATCTGCTTTGCCCAGCAAATCCCATGATAATTCAGGAACATCGATAAAACTTTGTAGTTTTTTTGCTGAAAAAGGTAAAAACGGGCCGGTAACTATGGCCAGGTTTGCTGTAATTTGCAGCGCTATGTTTAAAATGGTTTTCACCCGTTCCGGGTCTGTTTTAAAAAGTTTCCAGGGTTCGGTATCTGCAAGGTACTTATTCCCTAACCGGGCCAGGTTCATAGCTTCTTTAAGCGCTTCCCTGAAACGATACGTATCGAGGTTATGCTCAACTTTCTGCTTTACTGCAGCCAACTGTTCAAGTGTTTCTTTATCAAATGTTGTAAGTTCAGTTATTTCGGGAACTTTGCCATCAAAATATTTGTGGGTCAATACAAGTGCCCGGTTAACAAAATTACCATATATGGCTACCAGTTCGTTGTTGTTCCTGTCTTGAAAGTCTTTCCATGTAAAATCATTGTCTTTTGTTTCAGGCATGTTTGCTGTTAACGTGTAACGCAGCACATCCTGTTTCCCTGGAAATTCTTCCAGGTATTCATGCAACCATACCGCCCAGTTTCTTGAAGTTGATATCTTATCACCTTCAAGGTTCAGGAATTCGTTGGCAGGAACATTTTCAGGCAGCACATAGTCACCATGGGTTTTCAGCATCACCGGGAAAATAATACAATGAAAAACAATATTGTCTTTCCCAATAAAATGTACAAGTTTCGATTCTGGATCCTGCCAGTATTTTTTCCAGTCTTCGCCATTATTTTCGGCCCATTCTACGGTATTCGAAATATATCCTATTGGAGCATCGAACCAAACATACAACACTTTTCCTTCTGCACCTTCAACCGGTACTTTCACCCCCCAATCGAGATCACGTGTCACGGCACGCGGTTCCAACCCTATGTCCCTTATCCATGATTTACACTGTCCGTAAACATTCACTTTCCATTCCTTGTGATCCTCAAGTATCCATTTGTCAAGAAAGTCAGTATATTGATCTAAAGGAAGATACCAATGTTTGGTTTCCTTAAGTTCGGGTTTCCCTCCACTGATCATTGATTTAGGATTTATCAAATCTGTAGGGGTAAGCGAAGTGCCGCAACGTTCGCACTGGTCACCATAAGCATTCTCGTTACCACAATGCGGGCATGTTCCCGTTATATACCTGTCAGCCAAAAACTGACCAGCCTCCATATCAAAATACTGTTCGCTTGTTTTTTCTATAAATATGCCCTTTTCATGCAATGTTTTAAAAAAATCGGAACTTACCTTATGGTGTGTTTTTGAAGTAGTTCTTGAATAGGTGCTAAATTCAATTCCGAAGTCTTCAAAAGCCTTTTTATTGAGCGAGTGATATCTGTCTACAACATCCTGCGGGCTTATACCTTCCTTTCTGGCTTTAATTGTAATAGGTACTCCATGCTCGTCAGACCCGCAAACAAAAAAAACATCTTCTCCTTTTGCTTTAAGATAACGAACGTAAATATCTGCCGGGATGTATACACCGGCCAGGTGACCAATATGAATAGGGCCATTTGCATAAGGTAATGCAGCAGTAACAAGATGTCTTTTATATTTTGTCATTTCTTTTTTATTAATCATTTCAATAATTTGCAAATGTATAAAACTCTAATGATTGGGAAAACAAAAATAATGATCGGGCATGCGACAAAATTCGTTTTTTAGAATTTATTATTGTTTTTATTCATAAACTTAATGGCTACCCTGGTGGTCGTAATGTTTACGGAAGGCCTATTGTTTGCAGCAAAGGACAATCAAGGCCGATGCAAACGAGCCCCGTTAGGGGCGCACTGTTTGTAGAAAACATGACATTGCTTACAATAGAGCTCCTTAAGAGCGACCTGTTAACCTTACCAAGATTATTTAACTGCTTATCCGCTTCGCTCATGTAATAATATATTTGATGATTTTTTGTGTTTCTTGGTGTGTTTGAGCTTTAGTGGCAAGGGTTTTATAGCCCCCTAGGCACTAAATCACAAAGGTCTACGCCAAGTTATACTGGTTCTTAACAGGTTTGTTAAAGCTAAGATGTTTAGAACCAGTTATACGCGGAAGAACCAGGTTTATGTTTTTTTTTACAACCGGAACGCAGTGGAACTCATTGACGAAGGAAATAAACCTGAGCAGAGTGGATATGCAATATTATTTATACCGGATTATCAGTCCTGGGAATGAAAAATTGGCATCCATGTTCGCTTGCGAATTGCACCGTTAAACAAGTCGCTCCTAACGGAGCTTGCTATCTGTATTCACTTTATTTCTGCAAACAGGCCGCCGCTATGCGGCTATATGGAATAAAACATGAAAGGGGAATTTTATCTTTCATGTTAGGTAAGCTAATGAAAAGGATTTGTTTGATTATTATAGTAACATTCTTATCAGAATAAAACCATCCGTTAAACCGGTTAAAAAATTCACATTAAACACCTCCCTTATCTATTTTATATTAAACAATATTCATAAAACACACATATAAATTATCAATAATTTAAAAATCCCCCTATAAAATTGTATATGTGTTTATTTATATAAATTTGGCCATCTTTTTTAACTAAAAACGAATATGCAATGTTTGATACTGGATTAACTGGATTTATGATCCTGGCCACCAGCCTTGTAATGCTAATGACTCCCGGATTAGCATTTTTCTATGGTGGTTTGGCCGATAAAAAAAATGTTCTGGGAGTTATGATTCAAAGTTTTGTATCCCTTGGTATAACAACTATTTTGTGGTTCGCAGTAGGCTACTCTTTATGTTTCAGTGGAGGGGAAGGCGGCATAATAGGCAACCTTGATAAAGCATTTTTATCAGGTGTTTCGCCTGATTCCGTATTTTCCCCAACCAGAAATTTTCCTGAACTTATTTTTGTATCGTACCAGATGATGTTTGCCATCATCACTCCTGCACTTATTACAGGTGCATTTGCAAACAGGGTAAGCTTTAAATCCTACCTGATCTTCCTGGTTTTCTGGCAATTATTTGTTTACTATCCTTTTGTACACATGGTATGGGGCGGTGGACTATTGGCCGAATGGGGAGTTCTTGATTTTGCTGGAGGTATAGTGGTTCATGCAACGGCAGGTTTTGCCGCCCTGGCTTCTGTGTTTTATGTTGGGGCACGAAGAAACACGGATTCAAAACCAAACAGCATTCCCCTGGTAGCTGTTGGTACCGCATTACTCTGGTTCGGATGGTATGGGTTTAATGCAGGATCAGAACTGGATGTAAACGGAATTACCACACAGGCCTTTTTAAATACAGACGTAGCAGCCTCATTTGCAGCCATAACCTGGATGATTATTGAATGGAACGGTAAAGACAGGAGGCCTACTTTTGTAGGGTTATTAACTGGGGCTGTTGCCGGTTTGGCCACCATTACCCCTGCAGCAGGTTATGTAACACTGCCGGTAGCCGCCATTATTGGTATTATTGCCGGTTTTGGGTGTTATTTTGCTGTTAAAATAAAAGACCGTATGAAATGGGACGATGCCCTGGATGTATGGGGCGTGCATGGAATGGGCGGTGTTATTGGCACAATAATGCTGGGACTAGCTGCTACCAAAACAATAAACCCGAATGGAATGGATGGTT
>JBNLCS010000395.1:0-16956 GCA_050303935.1 Bacteroidales bacterium | reverse complement strand
AATCCTTACTGATATTATACCAATAAGATTATAATGTGAAGAATCCACCCTCAACGAAGGTGGCTTTAATTAAAACCTATAGGGCTTCACAAACATAAATTGGAACGATGGGATATTGGAACGGTAGCGAAGCGAAGCTCGGCGAGCCAATATTGAAACGTAATGTCAGGAAATGTATATAATACATTCCCTTCCATTATCCCACTTTTCCATTATTCCCCTATCCAGTAACAGGCATAGCCCCTCAAACATGACCACACCCAGAGGACGTGGATTTCTAAAGTTCATTAAAAAATGAAATACGTTGATAATTTTTTTCCTGAATTGTCAGGTTTTACCCGTTTATTTGTTACGGCACAAACGAAAACCCTGATCAGGACCTTTACCGCTTGCTTCAAACTTACCCCGGTAAAACGTTGCACAAGGGGCATCGCCCCCCAGCCAACCACCCCCTCTTTGCACCCTTAACAAGCCAGGGTATATTTCACGGTCCTGGTACCATTCCTCACACCATTCCCTCACATTTCCCGACATATCATAAAGCCCCAGTTCATTGGGTTTTTTAAGACCGACTGGCTTTGACCTGCAATTATTTTGTTCTATCCTTGTGTAATTCCAAGACCCCGTTAAATTTTTATCTCCTGAGTTTCTCCAATACCAGGCCACCTCATCAATATCATTACTTCCGCTATATTTGTAACTTTTACTTTTATTTCCTCCACCGGCAGCATATTCCCACTCCACTTCCTTAGGTAATCTGTACCCATTAGCGCTTGTGTTAATTGTAACCGTCCATTTTATACTGTCGAAAACACTTTTATTCGTAAGGTCTGTCATATCTTTATTTATAATATAATATGGTTTTAAACCTTCTTTTATGCTTCTTTTGTTACAATATTCCACACAATCATACCAGCTCACCATCTCTACCGGTAAATTATCGCCCCTGAATTTTGATGGATTACTTCCCATCACTTCAACCCACTCTTTCTGGGTTACTTCATATTTTCCAATATAAAAATCAGGTATAGTTATTTTTTTACCATAAAGGTTTGAAGTTGTATTAATAAAAGTCCCACCTTTTACCAATACAAAATTTACAGATTCTTCCGGTAAACATGACCCGAGAATAATCATTACAACTACTAGCAGGAGAATCAATCGTTTTTTCATTTTCACACGAATAAAATTAATTAAACATCTGTTTTACACTAAAATAAAAAAATTTATTTAGCATTTAAAACTATTTGACCGTAGAACATCTTTTATTGGCTTTGCCGAGCTAGAAAACCCGGTTCATGATTGTTGCAAAGGTCAGTACAAGGTTTCAATTGTAAAAAAAAACGGGCTTTTATTTTTAAAGCCCGTTTAAATTAATTAAAAGAACAATTATCTAATGACTAGTTTTTGAATTTCCCGAATTATATTATTATTGCTTACTTGTACATAATATATACCGCTACCCAGTCCCGAACTTATTTCATTCATTCCCGGGCTAATATCAGTTTCATATACCTTTTTGCCTTCTACACTGTAAATGGTCAAATTATATATATCATTTTCGGCTATATCGATGTTTATTTTGAAATTACCGCTGCTGGCAGGATTGGGGAACAGTTTAACACCTTTTTGGGAAGCTATTTCACTGGCACTATTGGCACTCCTCACTTCAAATAATTGGTTATTACCACCATGACAAGTCCATTGATGTACATTGGCACCATCGGCAGAAGATACACCATCAATATCAAGACATTTGCCGCTATGACGGGCACGGATCTGGTACCTGCCATTTCCATTGCTTATAAACGAAAATTGCTGGTTATTCCCACCACCATATGCCCATGTATGTATATTGGCGCCATCGGCAGATGAAACACCGGAAACATCAATACATTGACCAGTTGCAATAACCGGGCTAATCCTGTGCCATCCGTCTCCAAGGTGTGTTACCTGGAAACGCTGGTTGTTATTAGATCCTGAGAAAGCCCATTGTTGTACATTTGTTCCGTTTGAAGTACCACCGCCTGCAACATCAATAGCTTTGCCACTGTGTTGTGCAATAAATGAATAAACACCATTGAAACCAATTGAACTTGAAGATGAAGATGAAGAACTGCTACTGCTTGAGCTACTACTACTGCCAGAGCTACTACCTGCGCTCCAAACTGTTGCATTAGCGTTCCCATTGCCTCCGCCATAAGATTCGGTTAGCAAAATTCCATAAGGCGACCAATCATTTCCTAAACCCAGACCTACACTTCCCCATGCGTTAACGTGATTTGCAAACGTAATTGTCCGGTTTTGTCCCGTTGGGGCCATCGATGACCGGGTGCTAAAGACTTGCCTGAAAGTTTGGGTACCATCAATGGAAGGCGCATTGTACCGCATAGCCGTATAAATGTCATAATTACCGCCATCACTGCTGACGCTACCCCTGTATTCTCCTGTAGGCCTACCGTTGCCCCACCTTTCATTTACATAATATTCAATAAGCGGGTTCCTTGTCCATCCATAATACGCCATAACCCCACCGCTATTATGCGTATGGCTTCCAATGTTGTAGCCGACAATTCTGTTAGGGTCGCCAGAGCTCCATCCTTTACCACAAGTAAAATTCCCGTTATAATTCCAGGATACACTATAATTCCCACCAGATCCATTGGAATAATTTACACTTCCTCCAGCATCGTCAGTCCATAGAAACCAGAAGTAGCCGTCATGGGTACCACTTTGATAAGAACTTTTGACATTTTGGGTAGCAAAAAATGTTAATAGGGATAAAGACAACAAAACCCTCATCCCATTTCTGAATAAAAATCTTTGATTCATAGTTGTAAAATTTAGTTTGATAAAATAGTTAGTTTTAGTAAAATCGATATTAAATGTACGAAATTAAAAACAGATCCGAAAGTATTTATTTTTTTGAAAGTATAACAAATCCGGCATTGCGTATAACAAATCATGCATAAAAACACAAAAACACTGGTTATCAAACTAAAAAAACGGACATTAACCATTCATGTAATGTCCGTTTTGTAAATAATGACACTAACTACAACTACTTAGTCTCTGCAAGAAAACGCCAAATACTTCGTTACTCTCGACTTTGTCTTTTTCTTGTCAGGGACCAAAAAAGAGTGAGTTTTCTTGCAAGGACTATTTAATAACAAGTTTTTGTATATTTTTCGAGGTGCTGGAATTGCTTAGCCGGAGATAATATACACCACTGCCGAGTCCTGAACTAATTTCAACTTCCCCGGGACTTATATCAGTCTCGTATACCCTTTTACCATCAAGGCTGAAAATTGTTAAATTATAAATTTCATTTTCATTTCCTTTGAAATTAATTGTGAAGTTACCGTTGTTTGCCGGATTTGGGAAAAGTTTTATTTCGACATTTTCCATGGAAACATCTGTAACTGCACTGTTTGCACTTCTTACTTCAAATAACTGGTTAGTTTGGCCTGATACACATGTCCATTGTACCACATTTGCCCCATCGGCTGTAGATAAGTTTTCAACATCCAGGCATTTACCGCTATGTCGCGCCCGGATCTGGTACCTGCCATTTCCATTGCTTATAAACGAAAATTGCTGGCCATCTCCTCCCCACCAGGCCCATGTTTGAAGGTTTGCACCATTAGCCGTTGAAATATTGTTAATATCAAATGCCTGACCTGTAGAAATTACCGGGCTTATCCTGTGCCATCCATCTCCAAGATGTGTTACCTGGTATCTTTGCGCATCACCGCCCCAATAGCTCCATTGAACGATATTTGTACCATTGCCGGTACCAAAATTATAGGTATCCAGCGCTTTACCACTATGTTGCGCTATAAATGAATAAACACCGTTGAAACCACCCGATGAAGATGAAGAACTGCTGCTACTGCTTGAGCTACTGCTACTTCCTGTACTGCTTCCGGCATCCCAAATAGTAACATTACAGTAACCCGTTACATTATCGCCCCAAGATTCTGTAACCATAATAACGGGAATACTCATTTCACCTAATGTATACCCGGCATTACTCCAGGCGTTATAATGGTTGGCAAATGTAATAGTCCGGTTTTGTCCGGTAGGGGCCTGAGATGTCCTTGAGCTATATATCTGCCTGAAGCCTTGGCCTCCGTCAATATTGGTATTGTTTATCCAGCGGGTATAAATGTTATAATTCCCTCCATCACTGGATACTGAGCCCAAGTAATCGCCATCGGTTGGTGCATGTGTTCCCCATTTTTCATTTACATAAAACTCATAATAAGGGTTTCTGGTCCAGCCATACCAACCAAAAGTTCCACCACCTGAGTTAGAATAGGATCCAACATTATATCCAATCACATGATTAGGCGATCCGGTTGAATATCCTTTTCCACAAGTAAAATTTCCACTATAGTTCCATGAAACCGAATAATTACCCCCCGAACCATTACTATAGTTAACATATCCACTGCCATCTGTGGTCCAGAGTGAATAAAAGAAACCATTATTTGTCCCACTCTCGTAAGAACATTTTGCATGCTGTGAAATTAAAAATGTTAATAGGAATGAAGCCACCAATACCTTCATCCCATTTCCGAATAAAAACTGTTTTGATCTCATAATAAATAATTTAGTTAGTAATAAAATGAATAGTCAGAATTAAATTGCTTATTCAAAAGTAAGTTTGTTTTTAGTAATGCTTTATAAAAAATTAAGCAATTCATATAACAAATCAGGCATTTAAGGAGTTTGGAGTCTTATTATATAATTCTATTTATCAGGGTGTTAAAGTAACCCCCGTGTACCCTATCGCGTATTTGTTTTCATGATGATGGCCCGTTTGTTTCTTTGGCGAAAATTAATTTGGAAAAACGTTGTGAGAATTTAAAGACTATTTTAAACAGTCTCTTAGCCTGATTAATAAATAAACGAAAAAATATTAAATCAGTTATTTATCTGTCCATGAATTTAATCCCTGCTTTCTCCCAGGCAATCAATGCCCTTTCATCAAAATCCTTTATAAATGATTCCATCGCGGGGTCATTTTCTTCAGGTATGCTTTCAAAAGGTGCAACAGATTCATCATATTTGTACAAAGTTGCAGTGGTATTGTCGTTACCCTGAAAAAAAACTGAATCACCATAATTTGTTACTTTTGCCCCGTATTTATAAGAATCTAAATAGCGAAAATAATCATTTTCCAATTTATATTCCCGTTTGGCCCAACCCGTTTTCTGATTAAACATGAACACAAAATTCGAATCAATATCAAACTCGGTAAAACCATTTTGTGTAGAAAACCGGTACCACTTTCCTACAATTGAGATGCTATTATTTAAAGGTATCTTATTTGACTCTTTTTTTTCTTTTTTTATTTGAATATGAGTGTTTTGTGTTTTAGAGGTTTCGCGACTATTACATGAAATAAAAATTAAAATAGTAAATACATAAAAAAGATGTCTCATAATACATTATTTTATAACAAAGATATTTTTAATCTCATAACAATAATATAACAAATTAAGCATGGTTTATAACAAAAATAGCATTCTTTTATACAGCATTACGTAATCATTTTTTGTTCCGCGATAAATGCCGATGGGGATTTCCCAAATTGGTTTTTGAAACATTTTGTGAAATATGCCGGCGAATTAAACCCAACATTATAAGCCACTTCCGAAATGTTATATTTATTGGATTCAAATAATTTAATGGCGTTTTTTAAACGAATTGTATTGATAAATTCCACAACAGTTTGTCCTGTTAACGCTTTTATTTTCCGGTATGTTTGACTGGGGCTTAAATTTAGGTGCGACGATATTTCTTCTAAACTGAGGTTCTCATTTAATATATTACTGTCAATAAATTTGATTGTTTTTTCAAGAAAATCTTCATCTCTTTTGTTTCCTGTAATTTCCTTGGGTAAAATATACACGTCCTGGCTAAATCGTTTGAATAATTTTTTCCGCGTTTCAATAAGGTTTTTAATGGTTGATTCCAGATAATTAACATTAAATGGTTTGGTAATATACATATCGGCCCCTGTTTCTATTCCTTCAATCCTATCTTCTATTGTTGCTTTAGCAGTTAATAGTATTACCGGTATGTGGCTGGTGTTGATATTTTCTTTAATTTTTTTACACATATCTGTTCCTGGGACACCGGCCATTAAAATATCACTGATAATCAGGTCTGGTACAAACTTTAAAGCCTTTCTGTAACCAGAGATCCCGTTAGATGCTTCTAATATTTTGTAATTGCCGGACAAAATAGAAACAAGATACTTTCTTAATTCTTCATTATCTTCAACCAATAATAATAGGGGATGTTTTTGATTTGAATAATTTTTTTCAGGGCTTTTCTTTTCCTCTATGGGAATAAAATTTACATATGAATTATCTTCTACATCGGGCCCTGTAATTATTTTATCCTGATCAAAATGAGTATTTCCTAAGGGCAGTGTAATTGTAAAGCATGTTTTTTTCCATTTTTCACTTTCAACTTTTATCTCTCCCTGATGCATTAAAACAAGGTTTTTAACCAACGCCAAACCTATTCCCGTTCCTATATGTGAACTGTAGTTGTCTTCCGGGTTTTGAAAGAACCTGTCAAAAACCTTGTCAATATATTGTGGAGATATACCTGAACCATTGTCAATAATTGAAATTTTTACTATTTCCTTTATCCCGAAAGAATCTACATTACCACGTTCGGGTTGCGGTTCCCCATTTGTTGTAATTTGTTCTATTTTTACTATAATCCTTCCTTTATCCCTTGTAAACTTAAATGCATTGGATATAAGATTAAGTATAATTTTTTCCATTTTGTTTTTATCGAACCAGGCAAAGATTTTTTCTTTATTAGTAATGAACCTGTAATCAATATATTTTCTCTGTGCTTTATCGGTGAATAAATAAAATATATCCTTTATAAACCTGACGATATCATCCCGCTCTACTTTCATTTTTAGCTTACTTTCTTCGGATTTAGTAAATTCCATAAGTTCATTTACTAAACGGTAGAGTTTTTCCACATTTCTGTACACCAAACTTAATAAAGATTTTGACTGGCCTTTTTGCTTACTATCTGATATAATTTGTTCTAATGGGGAAATTATTAAACTTAAAGGTGTTCTTAACTCATGCGATATATTGGTAAAAAACTGGGTTTTTAATTTGTTCAGTTCTTCATCTTTTTCATGTTTAACCCTTTCAATCCTAAGTTTTTCAGCTTGTTTGGCCCGGATTATCAACAACCTGACAAAACCAAACAAAATAATAGAAAAAGTTATCGAGTAAGCTAGGTAAGCCCAGGTTGTTTTCCAGTATGGCGGTGAAATTGTTATGTGTAATTCCTTTGGGGTGTCATTCCATATAGCATCGTTGTTCGAGCCCTTTACTTTAAACGTATAATTTCCGGGATTAAGGTTCGTGTAAGTGGCAATCTTTCGGTTTCCAACGTAATTCCAGTTTTCTTCAAAACCTTCAAGCATGTAAGCATATTCATTCTTCTCGGAACGGGTATAGTTGAGGGCAACAAATTCTATTGTAAACGAGTTTTGAAAATATTTTAAAGAAATGTTACTGGTTTCGGAAATATTCTTTGTTAATTCAAAATTTGCCCTGTTATTTTTACCGGGGCTGTTTAAAAACTGTAAACCGGTTATATAAACAGGGGGAATAAATGAATTCATTTTAATACTATCCGGATAAAATAAATTGATCCCATTATTTCCACCAAAATAAAATTCACCTGACTTTGTCCTAATGCAAGAACGGCCGTTAAAATCATTTGTATTTAACCCATCTTCTTTTGTAAAATTTTTAAACGTTTCATTTACAGGGTCAAACTTTGATATTCCCAAGTTGGTACTTATCCAAAGATTTCCCTTGTCATCTTCAAGAATTCCGTTAATAGTGTTGCTTGGCAACCCATTTTGTTTAATGTAAGCAGAGAATACCCCCTCGTCTTTATTAAACCGGTCCAACCCCTCTTGTGTCCCAACCCATATATTTTTTTTACTATCCTCAAAAAGGCAAATTATCGTGAACCCACTTATGCTGTTAGGATCACTGCTATGCATATATTGTTTAAACTGATAGTTGCCATGTTCTGTCCGCTTCATAGATACTAATCCAAATAAAGTACCAACCCAAATATTGTTATCGCTGTCTTCCAATATATCACTAATAAAAGCTGTACTGCTAAGCGGCACCGTTTTGTTGTTATGCGCAAATTCTATAAAACTATCATGGTCAGGATCATATACGAATAATCCTCTCCCGGATGTTCCTGCCCATATCGTTCCTTTTTTATCTTCATAAATACATTTAATGTTATTGGCTTCTACCGAACCATCTTCAATTCTGTAATTTTTTATTTTTTTACCATTTTTAGTAAACCGATCTATTCCTCCTGCCCAGGTTCCTATCCATATATTCTGTTTTGAATCAAATAGAACATCCATTACTGCCTGACTTGAAAGGCTGGAATTGTCAATTTTATTTTCAAATTGCCAGGTATTTGTATTCAAATAACTTATCCCACCACCATCCGTTGCCACTATTATATTACCGCGATCATCTTCCGAAAAACTTGTTACATGGTTATTAACCAATGTATTAACCTTTGTAATATTTCTTTGTATATGTTTAAATTTTTCATAATTTTTATCAACTATGCTCAGTCCATTATTATAGGTACCAATCCATAATATATCCAGATTATCTTCATAGATGGACCAAATTGAATTGCTACCTATGCTTTTGGGGTTTCCAACGTCTTCCCCGTAATTTATAAATTCATCAGAACCATTTAATAAACATGACAACCCCCCATTTTCAGTACCAATCCATATATTATCGTCATGATCGGAACATAGGCATAAAATATTGTTATGTGCAATGCTTCCTGCCCGGTTTGTTTTTTGATAATAACTGAATAAATACCCCCCATTTTTTTTACTCAATTTATTCAGCCCCCCTCCGTAAGTCCCTATCCAAATATTCCCGGCTTTGTCCAATGTAAGGGCATTTATATTATTGTGGCTAATCCCCATCCGGTTGTTATTGTTTGCGACAAAACGGGTGAAAGTAGAATCCTTATGATCAAATAAATTTAAACCTTTACGGGTAGATATCCATTTATTCCCGTCATTATCCGATATAATACATGTAATATCATCAGAAGAAATGGAATTTATATCCGTAGAATCATGCGTAAATTGCTTCATCCTGGCATTTTTCAGATCATACAAAAACAATCCAATGCCATAAGTACCAACCCATAAAATATCATTCTCATCAATCAGTAAAGACCTGACATTTATAATGTCCCAATTACCAAAAGCTTCAATCTCCTTAAAATTATCTTTATCCCGGTTATATAAGCATAGACCGTCAGCAGTTCCAACCCAGATATTATTCTTGTTGTCTTCAATTAACGCATTAACTGTGTTATGGCATAAACTATTAGAGTCCAGCGAATTGTGATTGTATATAGTAAAATTACTTCCATCAAATTTATTCAGTCCATCTGACCCAAACCACATAAACCCCTTACTATCCTTTAATATACATCTAATTTGAGGATGTGACAATCCATCTTTTAAAGTTTGAAAATATATATTGTTTTTTTGAGCGATTAAATAATTTTGATTAAAAGGCGTTAAAAGGCCAATACAAAAATATATACGTATTAATTTGATTGATATTTTATATAAATTTGTAGCCCGCATAGTTAGGTAATCAGTGAATTAATATGTAAAGTTAATAAAAAATACTTATTTACTTTTAACCGAAATTGGTTTTAACAAGGTTAGTGTTACTTCGTGTTAGTACTACCTATTTTTTAAGAAAAAAATTTTTTGATTTATTATTGACAGGTCCCAATATATAATAACCATCAGGTATATTGCTTATGTTTAATTCTTTATTACCATAACCGCTAATCTCAAAAGTCGATACTTTTTGCCCATATATATTTATTATCTCCACTATAATACTCCCGGGATAAAAAGATTCAACAGTTAAATTTTTATGGGCCGGATTAGGAAATAATTTTAACTTATTCAATTCAATATTCCTTTCTCCGGGGATATCCAGCAGAGACGAATAACTTTTACACAATGTATCTTGCTCATCCAGGCATATCAAATCATATTCAATATTTTTGTCAGGTTTAACATTTACAACAACAAAATTATCACCATTTCCTTCACCCATTCCACCAGCCAGATAGGTTATATTATCCATATTATCAAACATAATATCACTGCTCCAGGATGCCCCTCCCAGGTCTCCCCCAAATACACAAACATGGTTTTCCAAACCGCTGAGTAAAGGATATATTTCATTTGAATAATTTATTGTATCCTTTTTTCCGGCGAACGAGTTAAGTTTTATATCCGCATATTTCTTATTTCCCGGCACCCATATAAGCTGATGCATAAAAATAAAAACATTGTTACTATTGTCCGGGATGTTATTTATTTTGTTTTTTAGGAATTCAAGTTGCTCCCCGGATATGTTCCATCCGTCTATATTGGGGTCAAGTACAATAAATAAATCGTTTTTGTATTCAAAAGAGTAATATGTTTTGCCATATCGTTCTTCAAATAGCGAACGGTTTTCCATATCATGGTTTCCTACAGCAAAATAAACCGGGACCTCCAGAAGATTCAAATCAGCATCCACTTTGTCCCAATCATTTTCGTTTGGAAAAGGAGCAACAATATCCCCAGTAAAAAAACCTAACTGAATTTCATCTCTTGAATTTATGTACTCAAAATAATTTTTAAATGGTTGGTATAATCCCTTTTCTTCGTACAATGCATTTCCATATACATGCCCGGCCACAAAAAAAGCATAACCTGCTTCATTCTCTTGGGCATTAATACATACCAAAAAAAAAGAAAATTGTAACAAACAAATAATATATAAAGTTGACCTGAAAATCATTCTCATGAGAAAATACTTAGCGCAAGATAGTCAATTATATATTCGTATTAAAATTTATCCCAGGTTTGTCATTAGGAGGCACGAACTAATGGCAAGTGTGAAGGCTGGAAGGTTGAATCTGGGGTTAATCCCGAATTAGAAAATCTTACAATTCAGTTTTGCTGAATTGTTTAGATGCAATTATTCGAAATGTCAATTAGATTTTTCTAATGACTTTTTTGGGTTTATTCGATTGCAAACCTTACCAATATTGTTGATTCAACCTTAATCTTTTCAAACTCGGGTCCAGAATCTTTTCTTTTGTCGTAATTATTCATTGCAAAGTAAGCCTGATTAGATGCCATATAATTAGCGCTTCCCTTAAATATTGATCCTGTTACTTCTTCAACATATAATGCCTTACCTGTTTTTTGAGCAATGGCTTCTAACAAATAATCTGCTTTGTTTTTTGCAGCTTTAATAGCTTTTATTTTAACGTCTTTTCTATATTCAGTTATTTTTGAATGATCAAGTTTAAGTAAAGATATATTTGATATTTCCAGTTTTTCTAATTCTGTAAATACATTTTTCACGGTTGTTGCATCATGACAAACCAATTGGAATCGCTTTTGGGTATATATATCATTACTCTTTAGTATATAGTTTTTGAAATTGCTTGCATAATCGATTACACCAAGATCTTTTTCCACATCAATACCAATCTCCGACATTTTTTTAACCATCTCTTTTTCGAGCTGTTCCAGCGATTTTTTAGCTTTATTATCTTGTTCATCAATGGTTATTGAAAGGTAGATTAAGTCGGGAATAATTTCCATTTCTGCTTTCCCCTTTACCTCAATGTAATTTTGATCAATAAAGTTTTTACTTGTTTGTTGTGAATTTACGCAGGTAAAAAATAAACAAACGATGATTGAAAATAATGTAATTTTTTTCATAGCTTATTTTATTAATTGTAATACCTTTTATAAAAAATAGCACCTTTATTTATAACTCCTGTATGATTTTCTAAAATTATACAACGCATTAAAAATAAAGGTGCAATGCAAAGGTAATACGTCAACGTTTTTTGATTTCTTATTCAAACACAAAATTTTTAACTGCAGCTTGTTTTGAAACGCTTTTAACAATAGCCTCGTCCAACATATTTTCATTTTGACCCACCGCCTGGTTTTTAATATATGCCTCTCTTTTTTTGTTCAGTTCATTTATTTCTTTCTTAATTACCTCTCTTTCTTCTTTTTTGCTATTCACGTATTTTATTTTCTCCTTTTCGCTCATACCTTTCATTTCTTTTGGCAGGTATTCCTCTGCCACTGAGGTAATTTCAAATTCAGGTTCTTCTGCGGCATCAACAAGGTCCCACGATTTATTGTTGTACACATGTGAACTTTTTGAAACAGCTCGTTTAACAGTATTGGCAGCACCATATGAACCTGCATTGTCATCTTGCCTTACCTGCATCTCTTTCTTCTCATATCCTTTGTCCCCATAATAAATATAAGTAGTATTTAACAGATGATTCAAGTTAACAATCTTATCATCATAGGGCGTATTTATATAAACAGTCTTTTTATCCTGTTCAATACTAAAATAGTCCCCTCCGGTTAATAATGCCCCATATTTCCATTGTCCGCGAATACCTTCATTAAAATCTCCGCAAAATATGGTGTTTACAACAATCCCCCTCTCTTTTGCTTCAGTACAAATATCTTTGTAATGTACACTACCTTGCGTAAAAGGTTCATTCCCTGCAATAAATATTACCTGGTAATCTTCGCCTCCTTTTTCCCAATCCAGCTCGCGCAATGCAGTTTGAATCACTTGTCCGCAATACTCCTGCCCACCATTGGTTTTTAACGAGAACAAGTCTTCTGATAATTGATCAAGGTCATTGGTCAGTGGGGTAACCATTCTGATATACCCTTCACTCAATGGTAAACTACTGTTTCCATATTCATACAATGCGATTTTCAAATCAGCTTTAGTATTGTCGCATTTGGCTTTTGCCATTTCATTAACTATGGTCCATAATTGTGATTTAGCCTGGTCAATTAAACCATCCATGCTATTACTGGTATCAAGCAATATGGCCATTTTTATGCTTTTCTTATCCTGTGCTTTAACAAAAATTGTATTCAGGAATAATACAGTCACAATAATCATAGAAATTATTGTTTTTCCGGTTGTTTTTACTTTCGATATCATAACTTTTAATTTTTATTGTTTCATACACGTTCAGTCCAAAACTAAGGCCATATTTTTAGCTTTTAAACCAGAAATGAGTGAAGCATACGTTTGGTTGAGTGAAATATATTTATGACTTAGCAAACAAGAATTTATATTGTAATTTTTTGTAATACAGCACATTATATTATACACTATGATTTTTTAATTAAGAAGTTAGTTGTTATCTTTAATCCTGATTGATTAAATTAATAACCGATTAATGAGGATAATTAAGATATACATTGATTGTTTCCTGGCTGTTTTATTTCTATTGACCTTAGGGAGTAATTCACCGGCACAAAAAAAGGTGTCAAAAGAATTTACTTCTGCAAGAAACGATGACAGCCATTTATACCTTAAACTTGATTCTGCAAAATATTATATTACAATAGACCCGCAAAAATCTTTTGAATTTACAGAAAGTGCATTAACTGGTAGCATTGAAAGCCACAACAGGTTTACAGAAGCCATATCATATCAAGTATTGGGACAAATTAATGATGAAATTAAACAATACGATATTGCCCAAAATTATTACATTAAGGCAATACAGGCATTTAAAGAAAATAACAACAAACAATACCTTAATGACACATACATACAATATGCAACATCGTTAATTAAATCCAATGAAAACGTAAGGGCTATAGATTATTTAAATAAGGCACTTGAATACTATGAAAGTGCCGGTAACAAAAACAAGATATCTGAAATTAAGCAAATTATGGCCAATGCATATAAAAATGAAGGAAACAAAGACAAGGCCCTTAATTACCTGGACGATGCCCTTACATATGAAAAGGAAGCCGAAAACATTGAAAAGGTAGTTGAGTTACAACAAAAGAAGGGAGATATTTACCTGGAAGGATCAAATGATGAACAAGCCATACTAAATTATAACCAGTCTGTTCAAAGTGCCAGGGCATCTAAAAACAATCAGCTTTTAACCAATTCGCTAAAAAGCCAAAGCGTGGCCTTTAGAAAAAACAAGATGTATAAAGAGGAACTCGAAGCAAGAGAAGAACTAGTAAGCTTAAACCTGCAAGAAAAAAATATTCCTGAAATGGCCGCCAATAAAATTGAAATAGCGGATATTTACCTGGAAATGAATGAAGAAGAAAAAGCTGAACCATACATTCTGGAAAGTATTAAATTAAGTGAAAAAACAGGGGACATAAAGAGCAAAGGGAACGCTTTTAAAAAACTTTCTACTGTTTACGACCGCAAAAAAGAATACGACAAAGCCCTGGATGCCTATAAAGAATATGTAGCAACAGTAGATAAAATACATGCCCGGCAAAAAGAAGAAATCCAAGCCAGTGTTCAGCTATACACAAATATAAACCGAAAACTCCAGCGATTGGATATGCTTGAACAAGATTTGGAATTGAACCGGAAAAGCATGAAACTGCTTATGCATGAACAGGAATTAAACAAAAAAGAACTCCTTGTACAAAAAAGAGTCAGTTATACATTGCTTTTTATACTTTTTGGCCTTACACTGGCTACCTTTTTAATGTATCGCAGTTCAATGAACAAGAGAAAAGCAAACCAGTTACTGGCATTAAAATCATTGCGTAGCCAAATGAACCCTCATTTTATTTATAACTCTCTAAATTCAATTAATAATTTTATTGCCAGAAACGATGAACGGTCAGCCAATAAATACTTATCTTCTTTTTCCAGATTGATGCGGTCAGTTATGGACAACTCAAAAGATGATTTTGTAACCCTCACCAGTGAACTGGACATATTAAAGTTATATCTTGAGCTGGAAAATTCCAGATTTCCCGATAAGTTTGATTACAAAATAGAAATAGACGAAAACATTGATCCTGATCATTATATGGTTCCTCCCATGCTTATTCAACCATTTTTAGAAAATTCTATTTGGCATGGTTTACGGTATAAACCGGAAAAAGGATTTTTAAGGCTCCAGATGACGAATACTGACCATTGCTTAAAAATAGTTATTGAAGACAATGGTATTGGCCGCAAAAAATCTGTTGCTTTAAAAACCAAGTACCAAAAAGAACATAAATCATCGGGGCTTAAAAACATTGAAAACAGGTTACAAATTATAAGGAACGTTTTTCATACCGATATAAAAGTACATTTTGAAGACATGGATAATAATGATAGAACCGGAACAAAAGTAACTATTGTTATTCCAGAAAAAGCTTCAGTAAACAACAAATAAATCATGCTAAAATCAGTTATCATAGAAGATGAACAAGCGAGCAGGGAAACGTTGCGTAGTTACCTTGAAAAATATTGTAAAGATATTACCGTAGTTTCTGAAGCAGCGAATATAATCGAAGGTTTAAAAGAAATAAAGAAACATGGCCCCAATGTAGTGTTCCTTGATATTGAGATGCCTTATGGCAATGCATTCGACCTGCTTGAACAAATTGATGATATAAATTTTGAAATTGTGTTTGTTACAGCCTATAGTAATTATGCTGTACAGGCTTTAAACATAAGTGCCGCGTATTACATTTTAAAGCCCATTGATATTGAAGAACTTGTACAAGCTGTTGAGAAAATAAAGAATATTTCTGATAAAAAAAACAATACCAACCATACTAAAATACTAATTGAAAATATTAAAATTGAAAATAAACAGTTGCAAAAAGTTGTCCTGCCCATTATTGACGGTTTCGAAGTGGTAAAGGTAAATGAGATTATAAGGTGCGAGGCAGATAACAATTATACACGTTTTTACTTTGAGGATGGCAGGCAACAGCTTATTTGCCGCACCTTGAAACATTATGAAGATGTACTAAAAGATTATGATTTTATAAGGGTACATAAATCGCACCTGGTAAATTTCCAACATATCCGCCTTTACAAAAAAGGCAAAGGCGGACAAATAAAAATGAGCGATCATTCCGTGGTTGACGTTTCTCCAAACCGTAAACAAGATTTAATAGATAAATTTAACTAATAGCAGCCCCTACTTAATAGGTGTTTCAATATATTTAATACGCCTTGTAAAAACTCCACCAAATAGACTTGCACGGCGCAATCATGTTTAATTAAATTGCATTGGGGTACACCCATAAAATAGAAAAGTAAAGTCAGTAACTATTCTAACCACAAGCACACCTGTACATATAGCAATTACAAAATTAATATTCAAGGGGTTTAGCATTGTCACGCTCATAATACTTTCGTCTTTCTAAAGGTACATTTGCTTCATCCGGATATCCATTTTGTTCCCAATAACCTAATTTTATGCTATCTATAACTTCTAAGCCAGTAATCCACTTAGCCCATTTGTAACCAAATTTACCAAACGCTACCAAACGAAGAGGAAACCCATCATGATTTTGAAGGGGGGCACCATTAACTTCATAAGCAAGCATAGAATTATAATTCATAAGATAATTCAGGGGTAATGCTGACGAGTAACCGTCTGCACAAACAAAATAAACATATTTTGAACCTTGTTTCACGTTGGCTGAATCAAGCAAATCCTTTAAAAGGATTCCTTTCCAATTACCCCAAACCTCCCATCCTTCAACACAATACATCATAATCGTGTCAGTGTAGTAAGCGTCAAAATTATTGATGTCATCCCATGAAAAAGATACGGGTGTTTCAACTTCTCCTGAAATCTTAAGGGTAAAGGTATCAGTATCTATTTTAGGTTCCCCTAAAGCACTCCTTACAGGACCATCTACAGCAGCTTTTAATTTTCCACCTCCGGGCGTTGGCCCGGTTATTGCATCATACGCTAAATTGCTATAGTATATATTTTTTCCCGGATCATTGCTGCCATCAT
>JBNLCS010000394.1:0-2429 GCA_050303935.1 Bacteroidales bacterium | reverse complement strand
TATTTTTAATAGAATAAACAATGTTGTAAAAAATATATATGTAAAGATCACTATTTTATTGTGTTTAATGGCACTCCTTTTTTTTTCCGGCCAGTTTTTGTATACGTATAAACAAGATTCTTCATCAGGGCGTTTGTTCATATGGAAGCTTTCTGTCCGGACAATAAAAGAAAATCCGGTTTTTGGGGTAGGCTTAAATAACTTTTGCATAGCACATAACGAACAACAGGCCAATTATTTTAAAGAGGACCCGGATGATGAAAAAACAGGCTACCTGGCTGACAATATTTTATTTGCGTTTAATGATTATCTTGAAAAAACAGTAGAAACCGGTTTTTTGGGCATTTTATTATTCTTGTTCACAGTGCTGTTAATAGTAAAAAATACATTTGTTATTTCGGTAAAAAAAGTGAAACCTTATTGGTATTATCCGGTTTTGGTATCATGGATTACCATTCTTATAACGGCTTTGTTTTCTTACCCTTTCAATAGTATTGTTATTAATATTCAATTTCTTTTTTTTACAGCGTTATTAAGTTCTGAAAATACAAAATCAATTCAAAATATTCGTTTAAATAAAAAGCTTATGAGGGCCATTTCTTTGGTAATGATAGTGTTGATGGTGTTGGTTGTGAGGCTCCAGAAAACAAGGTACAAGGCTAGTATTGAATGGGGGAGAGCAGCAAAACTTGTGTCGGAAAGAAAATATACAAAAGCTTTTAAAATTTATGAGCAAAATTACGAAACCTTAAATTATAGTAGTTATTTTTTATATAATTATGGGGCGGAATTATCAATTGCCGGCGATTACAAAAAAAGTTATGAAATTTTAAAAACGTGTGAACCTAAATTAAACGATGCTGATTTCTATACATACCTGGGAAATACGTATGAAGGATTGGGAAACCTGGAAGAAGCGGAAAATGCTTTTATAAAAGCTTCTTATATAATCCCGCATAAATTATACCCCAAATATCGCTTGGTATATATTTATGCAAAAATGAACAGGATGAAAGAAGCTGAAAGAATGGCAACCATAGTGCTAAACATGGAACCAAAGGTAGAATCCCCAATAGCAGATCAGATTAAAAAAGATATGGATTCATTTCTTTCCAACATAACCAACTATTAATACGTTGGTCTGTCATGTATTATCATTCCTGCAATAAATAACCATGTAAAATGGGGTATGGAGGGTGAATGGGTTTGGTTTTTGCCGAACCTCTAACGGTTATTTTTATTCATTATAAATTATTAAAAATTAGCATAATTTTATACCGTTATCTTGACTTTTTGAAAAAAGTATCGTGTATTTGTTACGTAGTAATACTCAATGTTGCTAACTAATAGTGATATGTCAGATAACAAAACTGAAACGAAAGTAATATGAGGGATATTTTTTTTTGATATCATATAAATTTATATAATGTATTGTTATATAATTAATTAATTATATTTACTTAAAGTTATTTAGATATGTGAAATTGATTACTTATTAAAAAATTTGACTTTTTAAATAAAAATACTAATATTGAACAGTGAAATTTATTTAAATATAAAAATTGTTTTTTGTTTGAATTTATATCAGGTAAAATATCGTAATCATAAATTATCGTTAATGTAAATCTAAAATTCTTAACTATATGCTCAAGTATTATTGTTAAAAATATAACGTATTTAAATAAAATTAATAAATTAAAAACCATGAGAACAATACACTTTTTTTTATTCACAGGATTAATTGCAATCTGTTCAAACCTAAACGCGCAAATAAAAGTTGATGCCAATGGTAAAGTTGGTATCGGGGAAGATTCCCCATCTACCAAATTACATATTAATGGAGATGTCAGGGGTGCAGCTTCGGGCGGGGCTTTACGGATCAATACTGGCAATGGTTATATTGATATTGGTCCCATGAATACTTCTTATGCACATATTTATACCGACCGTGCTCAATTCATTTTTAATAAAGATCTGTATACTATGGGCGGGGTTAGTTCTTACGGTTCAGGGAATCTATATCTTAAAAATAATGGGAATACCCGTATGACTATACTTTCTAGTAATGGCAATGTTGGAGTCGGTACAACTTCTCCGTCCTATAAATTGCATGTTTCAGGTGATATCTATGCCAATGGTGGCTGGGTAAGGGTTTCAGGAGCGTCAGGCCTGTATTTTCAATCATATGGTGGCGGTTTTAGAATGGAAGACGCGACCTGGATCAGGACCTATGGAAACAAAAGTTTTTACCACAACACGGGAACCATGCGTACCGACGGTACTTTCCAGGTGGGCCCAAGCGGTAATCGTTTTTTGGTAAACACGAGCGGAAATGTAGGGATAGGCCAAACAAGCCCCTCATGCAAACTTGATGTGGAAGGGGTGATTAAGTCCAATGGCGTGGTTGTGACTTCAGATGAGCGTTTTAA
>JBNLCS010000393.1:0-4755 GCA_050303935.1 Bacteroidales bacterium | reverse complement strand
CTGCGTAAATCAATAAAACGAATATTTGCTTCACACATTAACTCAACAGCCCTTTCTCTTATTATTTCTCCCATAAAATCTGTTTTAGAACCAAGGTACCGGTCATCAACTGCTCCAACATTAGCCCTTGCCCTCACAGTGTTCACGGCATCTACAGCAGTTAACACGTAATCATCACTTCCGGGATAACTACTTTGTGCCGTTCCATAGCCATGCAAAACAGCTTCTGCATACATTAAATAAACATCAGCTAATCGCATGTACGGTGGTAAATTAATTCTTTGCTGGTTTTCATTGTCAACCGGATTTGCTGTTAGGTTCATAAACTTCTTCATCATATAACCGGTACGGCTTCCATTATTTTCTGAACGGTAACTTCCTCCATTATACAGGTTCGCGTACCTCCGGTAATCTTCTGTATCATCGCCACCCTGTATTACTTGTTCTCCATCATAAACAATTGATTCATAAAAGCGTGGGTCGCGACCCGACCATGGATTAGCCTCATCATACCCGGAACCTTCTGCATCCAATGGCAACCCATTTGCCATCCCAAAGTTTTTCACATAATTATGGGTAGGGGAAACCATGTTCCCGTCAAACCCTAACTCGGCCGGAAACCATAAAGATGACGACGGATCATACGTGGGGGCATTCCAAAAATATCTTGGGGACAATAAAGATTCCGGAAAACCAGGAATAACATTACTCAACGTGTAAAAGTTCTCGTGATATCTTTCCCATTCTGTTAATTTATAAGGCGCTTCACCCGTGTGTGAGAGGTAAAGGCATTCATAAAATGCTTTGGCAGCCTTTTTACATAATTCTTCGTCATAAGCCGCATTTCCCGTAGATTCTTTATTCATTAAAGGGCTTCCGGCAAAAAGGTAATTTTTGCCAAGGTAGCCTAATGCAACCGATTTGGTAATACGTTGAAAATTGTTACCCAGCGTAGCCCTTCCTACAGCAATTTTATCCCAGTCGGTTGGAAGAAACAAGGTAGCTGAGTCAAGGTCCCTGGCAACTTTTTCTGCCGTTTCCTGATAATTTAACCTTGGAAGGTCTAATGTACCTGAACCCAACACTTCTTCAACATAAGGCATTCCACCCCAGAATTTCATTAACTGAAAATGCAAAAATCCACGGAAAAATAACAACTGTCCTTTGAGTACGTCCCTTTCCTGCTGGGTTGCTTCAACTAATTTATCAAGATTGGCCAGGCCCACATTTGCTTTTCTAATGCCATACCAACTCAAATCCCAAAGCCCTTTTTGCTGCCAGCCATCATTTTCCAAGTTAGTTATTGCCCCGTTACAGGCTTTAAGGTAACTTTGGTTCCATCCACATGCTGAATTAATCCAATCCCAATAATCACCATTATCAAAGTGGGCAATTAACCTCCAGTCAACTGTTGTTGGTAAAACATTGTCAGACATATTCCAGTCAGCAACCCAAACTGATTTGGTATAATCAGGTATACAATGATATAACTCCTCAACAAAGCCCTGAAAGCTATTAAATGTACCAAATACCTCTTCATCAGAAATTTCAGCTTCAGGAGACTTATCCAAATAGCTTTCGCACGATGTTATTAGCAAAAGTATTACAATAACATGTATATATTGTTTTGTATTTAATATATTTTTCATAACTAATTATTTTACAGGGTAATTTTTACACCAAGATTAACACGTCTCACAGTGGGGTAAGTTCCTTGTCCACCCCATCCGCCCAGATTCGATTCACGGTCATCCGGCATTTTTGTCCATAATAAAAGGTTATTTCCATTCAGATAGAAGCGAAGAGAACTCATTCGTAGTTTATTAACAAATCCTGAATTAAACTCATAGGCAATTTCAGCATTTTTCAAACGTAAGTACGAGCCGTCATATGCATAGAAATTGCCGGACATACTGTGTTGGGCAACATAACGGGGAAGAAATGATTCTGCATCCTGGTTATCTTTTGACCAAAATTCACCCTGGTCAAACACGACATTTTTTTGCCTTGGGAAATTTCCAAAAGAGATGTACCTTGTTACATTATTTACACCGTAAAACTGGACGAACAGGCTAAATCCCTTGAAATCCATACCAAAACTTGTATTATATGTGTTTTGTGGCCTTTCTGGATATCCATTGGGAGCATTATCATAATCATCTATTATTCCGTCCCCATTAAAATCAATATAATTATAATCGCCCGGAAGTTTCAATAAATCGTTCGAATTCCATTCAGTTGAAGCATAAACCTCATCCCAGGTATTAACAAAATCAGAGATTATAATTGACCGATATTGACCTATCTGATATCCCTGTGTTTTCCTGTAATCAGGATATAATCCCGGGTCATCGGCAAATATAACTTTATCTTTTGCATGTGTCATACTAAAATTAGTCCATATCCTGAAACTATTTGCAAACCTTTTATTAAACTTTGCTTCAAGTTCGTATCCTTTTACCTCAGTTTCTCCCAGATTAGCTGTTGGCGGATCCCCCCCCAGGTAAACCATCACAGCCCTTTCTTCACCCCTGACAAGAATGTCATATCTATAATCTTCGAATAAATCAAAGCTACCTTGTAAAAGCCCATTAAATATTGAATACTCGATCCCCAGGTTTTTCTTCTCAACTGTTTCCCAGTGTATATCCGGATTCGCAATAACCCCTTCAGTATACCATGTATATGGGCTTCTATCAGCAAAAGTCCTCCCTAAAAGTGTTTCACCTCCATAATTCCAATCCGGTTTATATGTAAAACGTAATATATCATAATCCGGATCATCGGCATCTACAATTAGGTCATTTCCTACACGTCCCCATGAACCGCGTACTTTAAACCGGTTTAACCAGGTAATTCCCTGCATGAAACTTTCGTTGCTGATCATCCAGCCCAATGCTGCTGAAGGAAAAAATTCAAAACGATAATTTTCTCCGAATTTTTCCGAACCGTTGTATGATCCATTAAATTCGGCAAAATATCTTGTATCGAAATTATACGTGGCCCTGAACACCCAATCTTCCCTAAAATTTGGGAATTGACTCCCTCGTGCCCATTCTTCACGACTGAACATCCCCATTGCTGTTATCTCATTCCTACCTATTTGAGTGTTATAATCCACCTGCCCCTGATAAAAGATTTTCCTGTATGTTTGCCCGGTTAGCATAGCGTAGCTATCGTAGCTCCATGGCCCAACAACAAAATCATATTTGTTACGACCTGTTTCATTTGCAAGTATTTCTTCCCCTTCAGGAGAAATCCATTTAGCATATGTCCCTCCATTATCGCGCACACCACCTTCTGATACAAATTTGTTATCAAGAGAAAATGTCCCTTTCATTTTTAACCCTTTCACTAGCATGTTCAGATCCTGGTCAAGGGTAAAATCGGTATTCACATTGGTTGTATTTACTTTATGTATACCAGAATTTGAGAAATTAGCTACTGAATTTGCAACTCCAACAGGGTCATTCGGATAAAAGCCCCACGCACCATCACTATATTGAATAGGAAAAGCATCGGGAGGATTACCATATACCCCTTGCCACATTGTATATTCAAACCCGGACCATGTATCTTGTTTCTGGCCATATGATCCAAACAAATTAGCCGTGAACATTGTGGTATTTGTAATATTAAAGTCAAGGTTAGTCCTAAAGTTTAACCTGTTATAATCATAACCAGGAGAATACCCTTTACCATTATCTCGTACATTCATTATATCACCTTCATTCAAATAATCTGCAGAAGTATAGTATTTCACAAAATCAGAACCGCCAGATATACTGAGGCTCGTGTTATATGACATGGCATAATCTTTAAATGATTCTTCCTGCCAATCAACATTCGGATAACGTTCTGCTTCTTCTATACTTGAAGGGTTTCTATACTTATCTAACTCAGAAATTGGTGTAAAACTTTCCCATCCACCAGGCATTACCCCCAATTCTCTTTCAATCGCCTGATTTTTAATTCTAATGGCATCATACGCATCAAATTTATTTGGTATTTTTGAAGGTATTTTCATCGTAGCACTTGAATTCACTGTAATATTAGCTTTACCTTTGCTTCCACGTTTAGTGGTGACAAGAATAACCCCATTGGCCCCTTTTACACCAAAAACCGCAGTTGCAGAAGCATCTTTCAAAACAGAAATGCTTTCAACAGAATTAATATCCAATCCACTCATTGAGCGCTCAATACCATCTATCAATATTAATGGTTGACTATGGTTCCATGTCCCTTGTCCCCTGATATAAATTAAGGGATCTTCCTCTCCCGGCTTTCCTGTACCTTGTAAAGTAATCAAACCGGGTATATTACCTGTTAAAGCAGCGCCAAGACTGTTAATCCCTCCTGTACGTGCAAGCACCTCAGCCTTTGTTTGAGATATGGCCCCAACAACGCTTTCTTTTTTCTGTTGACCATATCCCACTACAACAACCTCACCAAATTCAACAGTACTTTCCAGCATCACCACCTTAACTTCGCTTAATCCTGTAATATTAACCTCTTCCGTAAGCATTCCGATAAATGAAACAACAAGTATTTGATTTTCACCGACAGGCACGTTTAGTGAAAATTTACCATTAACATCTGTTGAAGTCCCATAAGTTGATCCTTTAAGGAGGACAGTTGCACCTACAATCGGATTTTCATTATTGTCGACTACTGTTCCAACAACAATCCTGTTTTCCTGAGCATAAGAAGTTGTAAAAAACAATAAAGTCAATGCAAATAAAAAAAACCGTGATA
>JBNLCS010000392.1:0-3254 GCA_050303935.1 Bacteroidales bacterium | reverse complement strand
TTTATATCCTTTTTGTACTTTTTAACAGCCTTGTAATCGCCGTTTTTTACAAATTCAAACAAGTCTTGTGAATTCAGATGTAAGCAGAAAAAAAAAGAAACCAACAGCACCAATACTTTTTTCATAAATACATTTTTTATTCCATTGGTATTATGAGACTTACCATTAGTTACCGGTATGTTTCATAACTCATTTTCATCGTCTAAACGGGTATAATATATTTTGTTTTCACTATTAAAATAGTACGGAAAAATATCGTAAATTGTTTTGATTATTTTCGGGTAAAACAACGAAAAAAATGAGGACAGTATAATCCTTTTTTTGTTATTAGAAGGGACGGCATAATGGCAACGTTGAAGGCTGGAAGGCTGGAAGGTTGGATCTGGGGTTAACCCTATTTTAACGGACAGAAGTATGATTAGTAAGGGATTGCGGTATTTTTACCTCTCACGATACACTATAAATTGAAGCGAGCCACAAACTTTAGTATACCTCTGAAATCCTTATTAAGAATATTGTTTTTTAGCAACTTGATTTTGTACTAATCTTCTTTTTAAACCGTTATCTATAAAAATTCAAATAGAATGTTAAAAGCTGTAATAATATTATTTTTCAATTTCCACGCCGTTTTACTATTTTGTCAACCCCACCATTTTATTGGAGGTATTTTCTTTAACGTCAATGGAATACATCTTGAAGGTGATAACGACATCTATTGGCAAAACTCCAATGGGATTATGTTGGGTGCAGGTGGTTTATCAGGTGGTTTATCAGTTAAGCATTATTTGCATAAGAAATATTATACAAATTTTGAAATCCGCTTTATTCAAAAAGGTAGTGTCTACGAATATTTAAATCAGTATTCTACACGATCCTTTGAATCTTTACGGTTAAATTACATAGAGTTGCCAGTTTCAATGGGTTATACGTTTCAGATTTATAAAAGAAATTTAAATTTTGAATCAGGTTTTGCCTATGCAAAATTATTTTCATCAGAAAAAAAAATTAATGAGTATGCTGATCTTACTAATATTTCAAATGCAGAATTTTTTAAAGGTTATGATATTTCCTGGTTCACATGCTTTAAGTACCCCATAAATAAAAAAGGTAAAGAAAACCTGCTTTTCGGATTACGCTTTTCATATTCGCCTTTTACTATTCATGAATATGACAAACTTAAAACTATGGTTTATGGATTACAAATGGATTACATTTTCAATAACGAATAATCCTTAGAAACAATTTCCGTAAATAATTGAGTAAATTCCTCAGTTGCTAACTAATCTATAGCGATTGTAATTTTCTTAATTTATGATCGGAAATTTAACCCTGGTTTAAGCAAAAGGGGTCCCGTTTGCCCTTCTTACGTCAATGTTATCTATCATCGCATTGCCGCGATGCTTTAACAAAAACTCAACAATTTCGGCAATCTCTTCAGGTTTTATTAAATTCGAAGTATCCAGGTCTGGCCTCATTTTTTTTACCATATTGGTAGCTACCCCTCCGGGCGCAATAATATGTACCCTGATACCCAGAGGCTGTACTTCTTTTGCCAATACCTTGGAAAATCCCATAAGGGCATGCTTGGTGGCAGCATAGGCGGCCTGGTTCTCATACCCCAATCTGCCTACAACAGATGAAATATTGAATATGGTGGCAATATCGGATTTCTTTAGATGGGGAATGGCTTCCTGACAAAGGAAAAAGGGCGCACGTGCATTGGTAGCCATCACATTGTCCCATTCCTCTATAGTGGTTTGTATCATTGGGCGAGCAATGGCAAAACCTGCATTATTAACAAGGATATCCAGTCGATTGTACTTCTCCAGTATTTCCTTTACAAGTTCATGAGGCACTTCATGCTTTGAAATGTCAGCAACTATAACATGGGGATCGGTTTCCAAATGCCGAAGATCATGTTTTAATGCATTTAATTTTTCTGCGGCCCTACCTGTAATAACAACATTAACTTTATTCTCAGCCAATTTTAAAGCTATTTGTTTTCCTATCCCCCTTGACGCTCCGGTTATAAGTGCTACTTTTCCTTTTAAATCCATTGCATATTATTTATAGATAAAAGTTACAACATTTTATTTAAGCAACAAAAGGCTGAAGTCAACTTTTCTTTTTTAACCCAAAAGAAGTCCCATGATTTTTATTTAGCATATTTAGTTGAATTTTTCAATTGTTATGTTAGATTTGTAACTACAATTATTAGTTTCTAACTATGAAAATTGAACATTTTGCTTTTAATGTGAAAGATCCGGTTGCTATTGCCGATTGGTATGTGGAAAATCTGGGACTGGAAATTGTACGGAAAATGGACCAGGCACCCTATACACATTTTATTGGGGACAAAAGTGGCCAGGTTATGATAGAGATATACAATAATCCGGTTGATAAAGTGCCTGATTATGAAAATATGGACCCTTTACTTCTTCATCTTGCTTTTGTTAGTGAAAACCCACAAAAAGACAAGGAAAGACTGGAAGGTGCTGGCGCCGTTTTTGTAGAAGAAGTTAACCCCGATGCAGGTTCAAGCCTGATCATGATGCGTGACCCATGGGGGCTGGCTATTCAGTTATGCAAACGGAGCAAACCAATGATTTGAAAATACAATAATATTAATTATTAATACAATGGAAAAAACTACAAAAACATCGGTTAAGAATCCGGTTGTACCCAAAGAAGTCTTAATACCCTTTATTTTAATAACATCTCTATTTTTGTTGTGGGGCTTGGCTAATAATATGACGGATACTTTGTTAGCAGCTTTTAAACGAATCTTAAGTATGGAGGATAAACAAACTTCTCTGATACAAGTTGTTTTTTATGGAGCAGGTTATGGGCTATTAGCGCTACCCGCTGCCATTTATATAAAAAAATTCTCATATAAATCTGGTGTCTTATTAGGTTTAGGCTTATATGCCCTAGGTGCTGTATTATTTTATCCTGCTAAACTTACAGCCAATTTTTATTGGTTTCTTGCTGCCCTTTGGATTTTGTCAGGTGGATTGTCAATTCTAGAAACTGCTGCAAATCCTTATATTATTTCTATGGGCTCAGAAGATACAGGTACCCGAAGGTTAAACCTTGCCCAGTCCTTTAATCCAATTGGATCTATTATGGGAGTGATTGTTAGTCAAGTGTTTATATTATCTAACTTAAATACTGCAGACGCAGCAGAAAGAAGCGCCATGTCGCCTCAAGAATTACAAGCGATACAGACAACTGAATTAAATGGAGTAACTGCT
>JBNLCS010000391.1:0-2128 GCA_050303935.1 Bacteroidales bacterium | reverse complement strand
TATTATTTCTTTTGATAATCTCAGCAGCTAGTCCGGTTTTTGTAGCATATTTACCTCCTGCATCAGCACCAATTAAATCTGTTATTAATGGAGTAAAACCAAAATGGTCGGCCACAACTTTTGCGTACTTTTCATATTTTGCCGTAGAAATATAAAGTATTTTATCCTCCGATTTTAAATTTGAAAGCAAATTCATTATTCCAGGATATACTTTATTCTCATAAACCCCCTTTTCACCATAATACATTCTAAAATGTTCCACTGCCCGGGCAACCTTCTCGTCATTGAAACCACATATCTTTTTAAAGTAGTCCTGGAGGGGAATACCAATTAGTTCATTCAATATTTTCAGAGATGGTGGTTTAACCCCCATAATTTCAAATGTATAAAATGCAGCATTTAAAATTCCCGGTTTTGAATCGGTAAGTGTTCCATCCAGATCAAATATTATATGTTTATATTTTTTCATAGTAATTAAATAAGTAGGCGAAAGTATACGTTTTTATTTAAAATCATCCTAAATTAATTACATAAATCTCAAATATTTTGTTTGTTTACGTTATTTTTATAACTTTCGCGTACTAACATTAATTAAACCTTTGATATATTATGAAAAATAACCTCCTTTTTTATGCATTGTGCATTTTTGTATCGGTAGCAATTGTAACATTAAACTCATGTAAAAAAGATCCTAGGGAAGTAAACAATTTAAATGGTACTTTAAAGTTATCCCTGAAAACAGATCAGGAAGATCAGATGATCATAAAAACCATACGATCAGTCCCCCTTAATGAGTATGATGTTGTTATTATGACAGTTGATGATAAAGTATATCTTCAATATTCAAGATATGAGGAAATACCTGAGAATATAAGCCTTGAACCGGGAGAATATTATGTGGTCGCACATTCCGGAAACGATAGCATTGCAGCATTTGAAAATCCATATTTATCAGGACAGAGTGATAATTTTACTATTGGAAGCAGTGTTACCACCAGTATTTCTGTTACTTGTGAAATCAGAAACTTCGGAATAAAAGTAAATTATAATCCAAATGTTGCAAATGATTTTACTGATTACTACACGGTTGTAAAATCGGGTAGTGATTCTTTAATCTTTACTAAGGAAGAAACAAGAAGCGGCTATTTTCAATTGACCCCAATTGAAATTTATAGTGTTTTACCGTATGAATTAACCAATGGTACTATGGCACAAAAGATTGTTTCCGGATACATAGAATCCCCTGAACCTTCATATTTATATGATGTTACAATCGATGCATCGTCCAATGGGTTACAAACAAACATCAATTTAAACCTTAATGAAAAACTGGATACGATAGATATTGAAATAAATGACCATTTGCTTGTTAACGACCTGGATCCAGGTAATTTATTAATAACCGAAATAATGTACGATCCTTCTAATTTAAGTGATACAGAAGGAGAGTGGTTTGAAATATTTAACAATACAATTAGCCCCATAAATTTAAACCAACTTGTAATAAGCAGCAGTGGTTCTGATTATATAGTTAATGGAAAAATAGTTTTACAGCCATCTGGTTACTATGTTTTTGCCAGGGCAGATACCGCCTGTGAAGTTGAAAAACATATTTATTCTGGTTTGACGTTATTAAATACCAGTGATGATATCACACTTTCAACTTTTGGTACAGATGGCACAGATGGGTATATAATTGCAACTGTAGCGTACGATGAGTCGGGAGGTTTTCCTGATGCCTCAGGTTCTTCACTTAACTTAAACCCTTTATTCTTTAATTTTGAGGATGCCCAATTATCATCTTCATGGTGCTTAAGTACAGATACTTTTAACACAGGGGATTTTGGAACACCGGGAATAAAGAATCTCAGTTGTAATTAGTTGAGGATACGTTGAATTTTCTATAAACGTTTTGGAACGTTATAGTATAGGTTCTATTTATATTTTAAATAAGGGTACCTCTCAAAACCTGTTTAGTCATGAAAGTGAGCGAGAGAAACAAAGACAAGACGGAAGGTGAAATATTCCGTAAGCGGAGCCGTATCTGCATTGAGGAAAGATTTCACCTGACAACGAAGGATTTGTTTTTCGCAGCCACTTGGAATAGAAAGAGGTTTTTAGAGGTGCC
>JBNLCS010000390.1:0-3046 GCA_050303935.1 Bacteroidales bacterium | reverse complement strand
ACGCTTCAAATTCCTTATCAAAAAATAACTCAACCTGCGATTTTAATCGTTGAACCTCGGCTTCTTTATTTTCAGTAAAACTATCTAGTTGATATGATCCTTTCATAATTTACATTTAATTGATTAATGATTTTGATAAATAATTAAATAAAATTTAAATTTTTCTGTAAATGAAACGCAATTTAAGACTATTTGGTTCTTCTTAACGAGAATATTTTATGTATAAAACGTATTGTTGGGTTAAACAGGTTTTTTTCTTGATAAAAAATATTTTGGTTGATGGAACTTAATTATATAACTTATATATCTGATATTCCTTAATTTACAAACACCCACACGGTTCGTTAATAATTTGTTTTTAAGTTCCGTTTACCGGTCTATAATTTTAACCTTTGCTTTACTGAAAGGAATTTTAGGATTTTTATATTTTACTATTGTATAACGTTCTCCAATATTTTCTTTTTCTAATATCTTCATAAATGATTCACAAAATTCTTCAATGCTCATGGCTTTTTCAGGATCCTGATTGTTTATTTTTTCAATTGATGTCCGTATGGACTGATAATAAATGGTATCCTTATATTTATCAGCAATTTCTGATGTTTGCTTTTCCCAAATGGAAGTTAATATATTACCCGGGGCAATAACTACAACAGGTATTCCAAATAGTTTCAATTCAAGCCGAAGTGTTTTTGACAATCCTTCCAAAGCATGCTTACCAGCGGCATAACATCCAAAAAAATAATTTGCACCTGTACCGCTTACAGAACTTATATTTATAATCCTCCCAGTTTTCTCATTTTTATTGTCAGGTATTAGCAGATCATAAAATTTCTGTATTACATTTAACTGGCCTACAACTAGTACGTCAAGTTGCTTCATAAATTCATTTTTGCCAACATGCAACAAAGGGCCAATTTCTGCACTTCCTGCATTATTAATAATTGCAAATAACTTTTGGTTATCCAAATATTTTTTTACTTGCAGTACAGCATTATCAACATCATCTGTTTTACAAATATCAAATACTACCGGTATAAAACTATCTCCCAGATCAAACTGTAATTTTTTAGCTGTTTCATTATTTCTAACACTTCCAATTACCTTATATCCTGATTTAATAAGTGATTTTGTTAAACCCAATCCTATTCCTGATGAAACGCCAGTAATTAATATATTTTTCATTATTTATTGATTTACAGGTTATGAACAATTTATATTTAAATTTATGTAATTGGTTTACAAAAATATTGGACTAATCAAATATAGAAAAAATCTAAAAGTCATTTTTTATTTAATACATATCTTTATGATCTTTATTTATTAATATTATTAACAATTGACCTTTTACAATAAATTATCACAATTAAAAAAACATTTTGTTTAAACTTATTATATATGTTATTGGTATTAAATAATTGAATGAACTTTTATTAAAAGAAAATGATCGATAAGTTTATAAAAAAAACCCTGACATACCTAGCCATGTCTGCTTTGCTTTATATAGTATTAATGATTACAGTAATTCTTATAAACCGAATTCAAATTAAAGAATGTGCACTCAAGGAAAACACAAATACAATTATTTTAGGTGATTCCCATACAATGTGGTCAATTAATGACAATGAAATCGATCAGGTGCAAAATATTTCATGTAATGCCGAAGGATATATTTATACGTATGCTAAATTACAGCATGTACTGAAAACTGAACCTCAGGTAAAGAAAGTTTATTTAGGTCTTAGTTATCATAATTTCTCATCATATTTTGACGGATATATTTATGGAAATATTTTCAGGCATTTTATTCACAGATATATAGGAATTCTTAAAATGAGTGATTACGCAATGCTTTTGAAAAAAAACCCAAAAGGTGTCTTACAATTTTCTTATAACATAATTCATAAGGGAGGTGAAGAGATTTTTGAAAACGATTGCGAATTGTACGGTTCTTTTCCTGAAGATAAAATGTTTGAGACGCTAAACTTAACGAATCTGGATAAACGAATAAAAGAGCAGTTTTACAAAAATGGAAAAATAATAAATCCATCTTCTGTGAATATTGAATATTTAAACAAAATAATTGAACTATGTAATAAGCACAATATACATGTAACAGTACTTTCTACACCAATCCATAAGGAATACAAGAATAGGATACCCGAAAAATATATTCAGTTATTTGATAACTTTGTAAGTGAGAATAAATTAAGCGTTTACGATTTTTCTGATTTGAATTTACCGGATTCATGTTATTTACCTGATGCAGATCATGTAAATTATCACGGTGCCCTATTATCAACTCAAAAATTTAAAGAGTATCATGAAAAAGTATCAGCAAATCATTAAATCTAAAATTTTTAGGGTCTTTCTTATTTTAGGAACTATTGGGTTCGTTTTGATCGGGATTTTACTGATTATTTCAGGTAAAAAGATATTACGAATAGAGGAAAATATTGATTTTGGGGATTATACATTATGTGTTCGGGATTATGGAAAAGGCGAACCAACGGTTATAATTGAAGCTGGTTTAGCCTGTAGCAAGCAATTATACTATAATATTCAATATCGTACTTCACGCATGACAAGGGTAATTGCATACGATCATGCCGGAATAGGAGAATCAACAGCTAGTCCTAACCCTCGCACATTGCCCTATTATGTTGAGGAGTTAAGATTACTTATGAAAAAAAAGAACCTTTCACCGCCTTTTATTTTGGTGGGACATTCGCTTGGAGGGCACATAATTAGATATTACGCCTATTTATATCCAGAAGAAATAGCCGGCTTAATTTTTATTGACCACCCACATGAAGACTGGTTTAGATATATCAGAAAAACATGGAGCAAAGAAGAACAGGATGAATATTTTAAATTTTGGGACCCCATTGAAAATATTAATGGTTATACCGGAGCCGGATATGATGAAATGATAAAATATGAAGACAATTGTGACTCACTCAGGGGAAAAGAGATTGACCCTGATATACCTGTGTTGATGTTTACCGGAAAGAACAGAAGACATTTCAGGCAAACGGAACCAGGT
>JBNLCS010000389.1:0-8156 GCA_050303935.1 Bacteroidales bacterium | reverse complement strand
GTTGCAACTTATTTTCTCAAAACCTGGTTAAACCGGGAATATCACCCTCCGGACATATTTTTGCCATGGATAGAAAAGGAGAGATACTATACGTGGGAGGATCATTCAGCAGGGTTGGTTATCAAACCGGAAATACTGCTTACCTGCACAAAGATTCGATACTACCCAATCTGGATTTTCCACATGTAGAAGGTGATGTTTTTACCATTGTACCGGATGGAAACGGGGGATGGTTTCTTGGTGGGGAATTTACGAGGGTGGGGGTATTTGCCATTGATAATTTTGTACATATCTTACCGGATTTTACCGTTAATCTTGACTTTAGGCCAGACTTGAACAACGCGGTAGAGGCCATGCATTTAAAAGGTGATACTTTGTTTTTAGGCGGTAAATTCAATAGTGTGGATGGTTCACAACGTACGTATCTTGCTGCATTTCAATTAACAGATTATAGTCTTTTACCTTTTTCTGTTAATCTCAATAATTACGTGAATGATATTACATCGTATCAAAATAATTTGATCTTTTGCGGAACTTTTACACAAGTTGGTGATTCAGCTTTTAAAAGATTGGCCAACATTGATCTTACTACCAATTTAATCCAGTCTTTTCCTGAAGTTCCTATTGGTTTGGTGAATGACCTTCTCGTTCATGAAAACCTGCTCTACGTGGCCGGTTCTTTTTCCAATGGTATTATGTCGGTTGATTTAAACACAAATATTGTAACTACCGATGCCCCGGTTGTCACTGGTGGGTTTTTTGGGCCAGATGTTCAAAAAATTTATATTCATGATACCATCCTGTACATCGCGGGGAACAGCATTTCAAAGGTTAATGGCATTGACCGCAAAAATTTTGCTGCCGTTGGTTTAAGCGGTGAAGTACTTGATTTTAATCCTGCGCCTTCCGATAAAGTATTTTCGGTATACCATTTTGATGATATGTTTTATATAGGGGGCGATTTTAAAAATATCGCCGGCAAAGAAATTTCTCATGTAGCCAGGTTTAATAAGGATGGAGAAATTGACACTACCTGGATAATAAATCCTTCCTGGTCGGCATTGGATTTTTCAGGATACAACGAATATATGCTTATTGGAGGGGAATTTAATATGTTACATTACGTGGACAGGGACAAAGCATACGCCTTTAATGCCAAAACAGGGGAAATCACTAACTGGAACCCGGAGAATGATATCTTAACCATTGTTGATATTAAAGCAGATGTTCTTCGAGACGTAGTGTATTTATCAGGTTGGAGCTCATCTTCAAAAAACCTGCAGGCTTTTGATGCCATTACCGGTGATACGGTTCCGGGTTGGTCACTTACTTTTAACGGAAATGTTAAACAAATTGATCAGGATACCCTTAGTGGAAATATATATTTTTGTGGTGAATTTACCACGGTTAACGGATTAGATCGTAAATATGTTGCCGCCGTTGATACTGCTGGTAATATTTTGCCCTTTGATATGTCACCAAACGATGTGGTTAGAAACATTTCAGTATCACCACAACATGAAAAGGTATATATTGCCGGAATTTTTGATGATGTAGACGGGGAAGAAAGAATTCAACTGGCTGCTGCCGATTTTTCAGGAAATATAACCGACTGGTACCCAAAACTGGGACATTCCTTATACTCCTTGCCCTTGTACGATGTAACAGCATTGCTGGCCACTGACGACAAGGTTTATATTGGTGGGGAATTTGATTCAATTAACGGTCAGGTTGCACGACGGATTGGCGCAGTTGACCCAATTACCGGGTCTACCCTGAATTGGAATGCCAATGCAGAACCTGCAAGTGGCCTCCAGGGGCAAATAACCAAAATAGTGGAATTTCAGAATGGAATTGCTGTTAGGGGTAATGATATTAATTTGTTAGGTGGCCAGTCCTTTGGCCGAATTGCTTATTTGGGAAAACAATCCGCCCAGGTTTTAAAATTTATACCCAATTATGGCTTTACCGATCCACAGGATGTTACTACCATTGAAGTGTACGATTCTTCCATTTATGCCGGGGGAATTTTCTCTCAGCTTAACAACGCGTATCACCCATATCTTGCAGAAATTCAGATTTCCGGTTCAAAAAATTACGGACAAATTGAAAAGTTTTCACCTGACCAGGGAGGAAACAATGGTGATGTTACAGTTGAGGTTCTTGGATCCGGTTTGAAACAAGGTACTACCGTTTTATTAAGGGCAAATAACATGGATGATATTGTTGCTGCCGATAGTACAATTTTTAATTACGATGAAGCAAAAATATTGGCCACTTTTGACCTTCATGAAGCAACATTGGGTATAAGGGATGTGGTTATAATGATACCCGGTGAAGACCCAATTGTTTTGGAAGATGCCTTTACCATTGTTGAAGGAACCGATGCACAGCCCTGGGCCGAAATGATCGTACCCCCGTTTTCACCTGTTAAAAGAAACTACAATTTTTTTCTTTCGTTTGGCAACAAAGGAAACATTGATGCACATGGTATTCCTTTATGGATGGCATTTTCACCAAATATTGAAGTAAAAAACCTGAATTTTGAAATTGTCAGGGGCATGGATTCCAGCTATGCTTATTTTGATAGTGTTCCGGAATTTGTATTTATAGATTCCATTGGAGGAACGCCTTACCCTTCAAATGTATATGGCCTCATTCTTCCAAATTTAAAAGCAGGATCAAGCTATACCTTGCCTATTGAAATACGGGGAGAAGAAGATGGCAATTATTATGCTTTCGCCTGGACCACCGAACCCATGTACGGCTCTCCCTTAAGACATTGGGTAGGCGATTGTGTAGATGCAACCATATCTTATTCGTTGGATTTTATTCCCTACGCGGGGTGTGCGCTAGGAATAACAGATTTATTGGTTAGTCCTTTTGTTGATCAATATTACGATCCGGCAGGTTTTTATAGTAGTCAGTATTCACAAAATTATCTTGAGAATATGTTGACAACGGGCATAGAATGTACAACTGATTTTTTAACCGGAGGAGTGGGAACAAAAGTACAAAAAGTGGTCAAAACCGTGCTGAAAGCAAACACCCTGGATCAGATTAACGAAAAATGTGCTGACAATGAGGAGCCCAACGATACCACCGATGGAGATTTTGTAAGTTCATGTGATCCTAATGATAAAGCAGGTCCTGTTGGGTATGGGGCTGACCGGTACATTACAAATAAACAGCCTTTTAGTTACATTGTTCGTTTCGAAAACGACATAGAAGCGACCGCCCCGGCTCAGGTTGTAACCATTGTTGATACCCTTGATCCTGATGTATTCAATCTTAACACTTTTGAATCAAAAGGTTTTACAATTGGAAAACGGTTTATAGGCATCCCATCCGGACAGGGCGAATTTGAAATGGAAGTTGATCTTCGCCCTGATTTGCCCTATTTTGTTGAAGTAAAATCCGAACTGGACACCAATAACGGATTGCTGAACTGGACATTTAGCACACTGGATTCAATACATAAAGAACCGGTTACCGAACCGTTGGAAGGATTTCTTCCGCCAAATGTTGATTCAATAAGTGGAAATGGCTCCATTTTATTTAACATTGAATTGAAAGAAAATATTAACAGCGGTACCTCTGTTGAAAACAAAGCCCTTATCTATTTTGATTTAAATGACCCCATCGTTACCAATACCTGGAGAAATATTTACGATACGGATGTTCCTGTTAGTAAAATTGCAACATTAACAGATACATCCTTTAGCAAACAGTTTATGATTAACTGGGACGGCAGCGACCCAGTGAGTGGTATCCGGTATTACGATATTTTTTACAGGAAGAATGGGGGCGCTTGGCAAATCCTGTTAAACAAAACAAAGGAATTGAATCATTTGTTTGATGCAGAGGCCAATGCATTGTACGAGTTCAAATCAGAGGCATATGACTTTGTTTTAAACAGGGAGACTGAGAAGAATATAGCTGACGCCGCTGTTTACGTGGCCAATGAAGCCACTGATATTGAAACAGACAAAAATTGGTTTTCCAAATATGATGGAAGTTTAATGGTTTTCCCTAATCCGGCAAGTCAAAAAATTACCCTATTGGCGTATGATATTATTGCTGCTGCAAGGGTTCAGTTTGAAATACTAGACCTGGCCGGGCAACTTCATAAATCAGTAATAATCAAAAATTATCATGGTAACATACCTTTTGTCATGGATATACAAGATCTTGAAAAAGGAATTTACTTTATTCGTATGAAATCAGAGAGAATTTATCAAACAGTAAAACTGGTGATTGAATAAACCTGCACTTTTATTGAATGGCTGTTGGTTGAAAGAAGTTATTTTCCGTTTTCTTCTCCTTTAATGCCGGCTATATGCATCGTAGGTATAATATGCTGTTGCCATTACGAGCGTATCGAAGCAAACTGCTTCATTTTGGCAGATTGCTTCGACCTTTGGCCTCTACATGATGGCAATTTTTATATTACCTGTATTACTCATGCTTATGAAAATAGCTCTCTTCAAACGCCGTGGTGGTTTCTCTCAATTTTTTCACAAAGTTCAAATCGGTTGTTTGTTTACATTTCATGCTATAAACCAATAACTTATGCAATAACATCAATTGTTTTTGGTATTTTGCAAAAGCTTCTTCATCATCAGGCTCCGTAATTTTTATACGCTGGTGAAGAAAATACTGGCTCACTATGTTTTGCAATTTTACTGCATGTTCATCTTTATTATTAATCCACCGCACTAATTGGTTATAGTTGATTTCTTTCTCTTTTGAAAGTTCCACAATTTGATTCATTGATTTTTCAATGGTGGTAATATGCTCCTTAATTAAATCAATACGCAATTGATCTTCATAAATACCACATGGCACTTCGCAATGCGAGAATAATTGCTGCACGGAAATTGTAAAAATTACTACTAATGTTAATACTGATTTTCTTTTTAAAGTTTTCATGGTACTATAATATTAATTCATGTGTAATGAAAACAAGAAAATGAACATAAAGTTTTAGATATTCGCTAAAACTTAATTGCTTAATGAGTGGTGCAATTGTAAAATTGGATTAATGCTGCTTCCATTTTTATATTCTATCTGTTTATTCTTTAATTGTCTGATGAACCCCGAAGGGCTCAGCGAATTCTAAACCGCATGATTAAAATAATCATGCTTGTTTCATTTTATAATCCAAAAACAATGCAATCCAAAATTGAAAATCAATCTAATCATATAGAACTTTAACATGTTTTTAGGGGTATCCATTTTCTCATTTTTCATGGATTTAAACAACAAAATATTTAGTCATGAAAAATATAAAAGTAAATACCAAAATACTAAAACCCACAATATGTTTTATCCTTCTCTTACTTGTATTTCCTATTATTCATGCGCAAAACCGTTTGGTTGAAGGAACCCTGTTAGACGATGAAGGTTACCCTTTACAAGGCGTAAATATATTTAATAAAGAAACATCAGTAGGAACAACAACTGATGTAAACGGCAATTACAGTATAGAGGCACCTGTTGGTTCTACTCTGGTATTTTCATTTATAGGTTACACGCAGGAAGAATATATGGTTACACCAGACGGATTAGAAGCTCCCTCAAAATATAAAGGCAAAATTGCAATCGATAATAAAATCAACATGCACAAAATATCTCCGAAGAATATTTCAACGGTCAGCCTCCCCGGGAATGAAAAAGGAAATAAAACTTTTTCTCCCTATTTTTTTGTCATTGGAGACAAGCCCGAAACAGATCAATTGCCATTAAAATCTACAAAAGTTGAGGTTAAAGTGGCCGGAACTATTGCCGACGTTATCGTTAAGCAAACATATGTAAACACAGGTAACAACACAATTGAAGCTATCTATGTTTTTCCCGGTTCAACCCAAGCTGCTGTTTACGGCATGACCATGCATATTGGTGATCGCATACTAATCGCCAGGATAAAAGAAAAAAAAGCAGCCCGGGCCGATTATGAACAAGCAAAAAACGAAGGTAAAACAGCATCTCTTTTGGAACAAAAACGCCCTAATGTATTTCAAATGAACGTAGCCAATATATTACCAAATGATACAATTGAGGTAGAACTAAAATATACTGAAACATTAGTGCCCACTGATGGTATTTATGAATTTGTTTATCCTACTGTTGTAGGCCCAAGATATTCTGAAACCCTTAACAACGATTTAAATACAAATGAAAGCTGGGTAGAAAATCCTTATTTGAGTGAAGGTGCATTGCCAACCAGTAATTTTGATATTCGTTTAAACCTCAACACGGGTATTCCTATACAAAAATTAACATGCACCTCACATGAGACCTATATAAATTATTCCAGCAAAAATTCAGCACAAATAAAGTTACGAGATATTGAAAAAAACGGGGGAAACCAGGACTTTATCGTTCGTTACGGGCTGCGGGGTGGCAACGTGCAATCAGGACTGCTGTTGCGTGAAGATGAAAAAGAAAACTTCTTTTTGTTGATGATGGAGCCACCCAACGTACCACTACCTGATCAGATACCTCCCCGGGAGTATGTATTCATAGTTGATGTGTCGGGGTCAATGTTCGGTTTCCCCCTTGATATTTCTAAACAGATGATGGAAGAATTACTAAGCGGATTGCGTCCAACTGATTATTTCAACATCCTGTTGTTTGCAGGAACAAGCCGTACTTATTCGAATACTCCGGTACCAGTAACTTCCAAAAACATAAAAAAAGGAATAGATTTTATAAAACAACAGCAAGGCAGTGGTGGTACGAGACTGCTTGATGCCTTGAACAACGCTTTCGCTATACCTTCGCAAGCAGGTGTTTCCAGAACATTTGTTGTATTGACCGATGGTTTTATAGATACTGAAAAACAAAGTTTTATCATGGTTAGGGATAAATTAAACCAAGCCAATTTGTTCGCCTTTGGTATTGGCAATTCGGTAAACAGGTATTTGATAGAAGGACTTGCACATGCCGGCATGGGTGAACCCTTTGTAGTAACCAATCAGGCTGAAGCTAACCAAAAAGCTGCATTATTCAGAAAAATGATAGAACAACCTGTATTCACAAATATTCAAATTGATTTTGGTGAAATGGAAGTAAACGATGTGAGCCCGGTAGCCATCCCTGATATTTTTGCCAACAAACCTATACTAGTGTATGGCAAATACAGTGGAAAGGCTACCGGTAATATAAGCATAAGCGGATACTCCGGACTTGAAAAAATAACAAAAAAAATTGAGGTTGAAAAAGCAAATAAAATAAACAATCAAGCACTAAAATACTTATGGGCCCGAAACAAAATAAAATACTTGGATGATTATGCACACTACTACGATCCTGAAACACCAGCATATAATCAAAAGCCTGCAGCTACTGAACAACAAATTGAAGAAATTACCCGGCTCGGTTTAAAATATAACCTGCTAACCAACTACACATCCTTTATTGCTGTGGACCATGTTATACGTAACAAATCACAACGTTATGAAAAAATTAAACAACCCTTGCCCTTGCCCGAAGGGGTTTCAAATAAGGCTGTAGGTAATGGGGTTTCAACAAGATCAGGTAAAGTAATTACGTTATCTGAAAGTGCGGCCTGTTTATCAGAGGTAGTAGTAACAGGAACTAAAATGGGTAATGACGGGTTTACGGTTGTTAGAGACAGAGCCCAGGCTGTGACACGTATTGAATTAATTAACCAATCAACATTACCGGTTGAAGAAATGTTACAAGGAAGACTGGCAGGAGTTAATGTAACAGCTAATAGCGGGGCACCCGGTTCACTTTATACGATTAGGATCAGGGGTAATAATTCCGTATCGGGAAAAACACAACCCCTGGTAGTGTTGGATGGTGTTGTGGTTTCAGGTGACGAAAACAATGGTATAAACCCCTTAATGGGAATAAACCCTGAAAACATAGTAAAGGGGATAGAAAATTATTCAACAGTATTCGGCAGAGCCGAAACTCTAAACATGCAAAACAAAGAAGTCCTCATACAGCTTATAAAAAACCCTATAGGGGCAACTGAAGTCCTCAGAACAGTGAAAGATGACTCCAACGGAAGACTTTTAATAATAATAAATGATAACTACGCAGACGGAAGAGATGTTTCATGGCTTTGGGATGCGAATTTTGAGCTGCTTTCTTCTCATAATAAAACGATTATTGTTAGCGGA
>JBNLCS010000388.1:0-7461 GCA_050303935.1 Bacteroidales bacterium | reverse complement strand
TTTTCTATCTTCTTTTCTTTAAAAAGTTGGCTCATTCTGGACAAAGATTTGCTGGTTTTGGCATAAACTACTAATCCGCTAACCGGCCGGTCAAGGCGATGAGGAATCCCAACAAAAACATTGCCTGGTTTATTGTATTTATTTTTAAGGTAAATTTTTATTTTTTCGTCAAGTGACAAATCACCTGTTTGGTCTTTTTGCACCAAGTCAGAATTATTCTTATTTACAACAATTAGATGATTATCTTCGTAAAGGATCTCCAGTTCCATATCCCTCCTTACTAGTTAATACTGCTCTTTTTCGTTAGGAAAATCAACTGATTTTACATCTTTTATATAATTCTGGACAGCACCGGTTATCTCAGCATACAGATTGTGATACCTTCTTAAAAATCTTGGCGAAAATTCCTGGTTTATTCCTAACATATCATGTAAAACCAAAACCTGTCCGTCAACACCCGCACCTGCTCCAATACCAATTATTGGAATTTTAACTTCATTGGCAATTCTTGTTGCCAGCGTTGCCGGAACTTTCTCAATTACAATAGCAAAACAACCCGTGTCTTCAAGTATATGTGCATCGTTAATTATTTTATTGGCTTCTTCCTCATCTCTTGCCCTTACCTCGTAAGTCCCAAATTTATATATCGACTGAGGGGTAAGTCCGAGGTGCCCCATAACCGGAATGCCGGCTGATAAAACTCTTGATATGGATTCTTTGATCTCTTCACCACCTTCCATTTTAACGGCATGCGCACCGGTTTCTTTCATAATTCGTATAGCAGTAGTCAATGCTTCTTTAGAGTTTCCCTGGTACGAACCAAAAGGTAAATCAACCACAATCATAGCCCTTTTAACCCCACGTACTACTGATGATGCATGATATATCATTTGATCAAGGGTAATTGGTAAAGTAGATTCATGACCGGCCATTACGTTGGAGGCAGAATCACCAACCAAAACAATATCTATACCTGCCCCATCAAGAATACGCCCCATTGAATAATCATATCCCGTTAACATAGCAATTTTTTCACCCCTGAGTTTCATCTCATATAAAACATGGGTTGTAATGACTTTGGCCCTTTTTTGTATCGACATAAAGCATAAATATTAGTTATTTGGGTACAAAGTTTATAAAATAAAATGAAACATGATTAAAATAATCATTAATATATGGTGACAATGATTATTTTTCATTAGGTGATTCCTATTACAATTGAAAACAAACCGCTAACAGGTGAAACAAACATGGTTAAAATCATTTTTAAACAAACTCGAACGATTATTTTGATTATAAAGTTTTCATAGTTATTAAACTATACATAGAATTATATTATGTCGTTTTGTCATGGTTGGAATAAAATACCTGTCAATAAAAACACATGAATGTCAAATTTACATTTATCCTTTCTTAATTTAATAATGGCACAATCATTGAAAATTAAGAAAGCGTTGAATAGAAATAGTAACAAAAAAAATATATTGAAATGGGTAAAATTATAGGAATTGACCTTGGTACAACAAACTCTTGTGTGGCTGTTATGGAAGGTAATGAACCTGTTGTAATTCCAAATAGCGAAGGAAAAAGAACAACACCATCTATGGTTGCGTTTGTTGAAAATGGAGAAAGAAAAATAGGTGATCCTGCCAAACGTCAGGCAATTACCAATCCACAAAAAACAGTAGCATCTATAAAAAGGTTCATGGGTGAAACGTTTGATAAAGTTACAAAGGAAGTTGGCCGGGTACCTTATAAGGTTGTAAAAGGGGAAAACAATACCCCACGTGTTGAAATAGACGACAGAAAATATACACCACAGGAAATATCAGCGATGGTACTTCAAAAGATGAAGAAAACAGCTGAAGATTACCTGGGCCAGGAAGTTACCGAGGCAGTAATTACTGTACCGGCTTATTTTAGTGATTCACAGCGTCAGGCAACAAAAGAGGCGGGTGAAATAGCTGGTTTAACGGTTAAAAGAATTATTAATGAACCAACTGCCGCTTCGTTGGCATATGGTCTTGATAAAAAAAGTTCAGATGTTAGAATAGCTGTTTTCGATCTTGGAGGTGGTACTTTTGATATTTCTATCCTCGAATTAGGTGATGGTGTATTTGAAGTAAAATCAACGAATGGAGACACTCATTTAGGGGGCGATGATTTTGACCAGGTAATTATAGATTGGTTAGCCGATGAATTTAAAAAAGACGAAGGCATAGACCTTAAAAAAGACCCTATGGCCCTTCAACGTCTGAAAGAAGCTGCTGAAAAGGCAAAAATAGAACTTTCAAGCTCTACTTCCACTGAAATTAATCTGCCCTATATTATGCCTGTTGATGGCATACCAAAGCATTTGGTAAAAACATTGTCACGGTCACAATTTGAAAAATTAGCGGATAGTTTAATTCAAGCCACTATTGAACCTTGTAAAAAAGCGTTGGGAGATGCTTCAATGTCACCTTCGGATGTGGATGAGGTAATATTGGTTGGTGGTTCAACAAGGATACCTGCGATACAGGAAGTTGTTGAGAAATTTTTTGGTAAAAAGCCATCGAAAGGAGTAAACCCGGATGAAGTTGTAGCTGTTGGTGCAGCCATTCAGGGAGGGGTTTTAACTGGTGAGGTTAAAGATGTATTGTTGCTTGATGTTACCCCTCTTTCATTAGGTATTGAAACACTTGGAGGTGTAATGACAAAGTTGATTGAATCAAATACGACAATTCCAACCAAAAAAGCAGAAACATTTACTACAGCTGCTGACAACCAACCTTCTGTGGAAATACATGTATTACAGGGTGAAAGGCCAATGGCAAAAGATAATAAAACAATCGGGCGTTTCCACCTTGATGGAATCCCGCCAGCCCCAAGAGGTGTGCCACAGGTTGAGGTGACATTTGATATTGATGCTAATGGTATATTAAATGTTTCGGCAAAAGATAAGGGAACTGGTAAAGAGCAAAAAATACGTATTGAAGCATCTTCAGGATTGAGTGAAGATGAAATCAAAAAAATGCGTGAAGAGGCCAAAGCCAATGAAGATTCAGACAAACAGGCCAAAGAACGTATTGACAAAATAAATGCGGCCGATAGCATGATTTTCCAAACTGAAAAACAATTAAAAGAGTTTGGGGATAAATTACCTGCTGAGAAAAAACAACCGATAGAGGCTGCATTAAATGAGCTTAAAGAAGCACATAAAAGTCAGGATATAAGTGCTATGGATTCGGCAACAGAAAAGCTGAATACAGCATGGCAGGCAGCATCCCAAGAGATGTATAATGCTACTCAGGGGCAAGGTGCACAAGCCGGGCAACCTCAGGGTGAGCCTCAGGGACAACCTCAAGATAAGAAAAAGGGTGGCGATGATGATGAAGTCACGGATGTTGATTTTGAAGAAGTGAAATAATTTTTTCATGATGTATATAAAAAAAGGGCCTCAACCGAGGCTCTTTTTTTTTTCGTTAACCCCAAAAAACACTATCGGGATTTACTTCGTGAGCTCACAGCCATTCATCTATTTGGTTTCCCCATTGCAACCCACAGACCCCATCGCTTATTGATGTAATTCGTTTTAATTTTACACGAACCAAAGCTCGGCTGAGTCAATAATGCAGTTAACGTGAAACCAACAAAAGCATTTTTAAATATTCAGTACAGTTATGAGTTCATGTGGTAAACGTGTGATCAAGCGTGTGATGTTATACATGAAATAGAAGTATCCTGAATAATTGCATAGAAAACGTTTCAAAAAAAGGAAAGGAGAGAAGAAATGTTTGTTTTCAGTGAGTAAGGGTTACAAAATTGTTTTTTATACCCCCTAAAATAGGAAAACCCTCCCGGAAGACCGGGAGGGAAACCCTAACCATCAGATTAAAATCATAATGATGAATCAATCTGTTTTATTAAAAACGTATTCTCTTATTATTTGTTACGTTCATTCAATAAAATATTTAAACATCATTAAAAACAAAATGTGAATGTTCCAAAGAAATTGATGGGTGCATTAACGAAATAACCTGGGGCATCATCAACCCAATCTCCGTTTGTATCAACAGGGGAACCATTTGTGTAATATTCGGCACTGGTAATATTGTTAATTTCAAGAGAGAAAGTATGTTTCTTTAAAAACTTTAAATTAATCCTGCCATTAATCAGAAAAAATGAAGGCAATGTAAATTCTTCGTCATTGGCAAGTGTTATATATGATTCGCTGACATATTTAGCTGAAAGGTCTAATTTTAAATTTTTGGTTACAGAATAGTTCACCGTTCCGTTAAGTATTGTTTCTGGGCTTAAAATAGGTTTTAAACCTTTCGTAGTTATACTGTCACTGCTAAACCTGAATTCTTTGATCCCGCTTTTCATATACATACCATTTAGAATAAACAGGAGTTTCTCGGTAGGGGAATAATTCATACTTATTTCAACGCCGGTCCTGTAACTTTCAGGCACATTGCTTCTTACTTTTGAGCCAAACTCAATGGTTTCACCGCTTTCTAAAATACCATTTGTGAAGTTCATATAAAAGAAGTTGATACTTGTACTGTAGTTGTTTGTGTATCTTTTTATTCCTACTTCGTAATCCATAACAGATTCGTGAAGAAAATCTATCCCTTTGCGTAAGGTATCATACGTTTCCACGTCATATAGTCCATAGCCTCCCAGAATATCAACTTTTCTTGGTTCCCGGCCCATATATCCTACTGAGGCGTATATGTTTGAACCTTCAGATATATAATAAACCAATCCAACCTTGGGATTTATGAATGTCCATGTTTTTTCAAGTTTGCCATCATCCTTTAATGCCAAAAAATTATAATCGGGATATATATTCAGAATAGCATTCCTGAACTGAACATCACCATGCAATGAAAGTTTATTTACTTGGTACCTTACCCTTAAAAAAGCACTGATTTCATCTTTGGTTGATTTTTCATCGTAATATGGGTTTTTAAAATCAGGGGAAACTTGTTCCAGGTTATTTCTTCTAAATGTATAAGCATGGATACCTCCGTTTAAATCTAAATTTTCAATTCCTGAATAATGAATATTCGATATTATTCCATAATGCCTGTTGGTTAACGGGTAGTTGTATTGGATAAGTATGGAATCAATATACCCCCATGGGAAATCCCCTCCGGCACCATTAAAATAAAGGGAGTTAACAAGGTACAGGTTTTTATTATGTTTGTATATATGCTGTAGTTGAGCGAATTGCTGGCCGAAATCATCCACATCATTTTCATTAAGCGGATTAAATGTGGGGTCAGATTTTATGGTGGCCAGGTCAACAGCCTCATAACCCAGTCCATTTTTAGCCCTGGCGTCGAATGCATTAATTTTAAAAGTGTGCTTGCTGCCAAAATATCCACCTGAGAAGAAGTAGCTATATGCTTCTGTTTGTGTATTATCCTTGTAACCGTCTGAGTATATCCTGTTAAAACTTCCATGGAATGCCCATTTATCATTTATCATTCCGCTGTTTACCTGAACATTTAGCCTGGAACTATTATAGCTTCCATATCCAAGTTGAAAAACAGAGCCGGCATCTTGTTTTTGAAGGTTAATTGACTCAAAATTCATTGAGCCGGCATATGAGGCTACACCATTAGAACTTGTTCCAACACCCCGTTGAATTTCTACCGATTCAAAACTATTGGCAATATCTGTAAAATTACTGAAATACACACCATGGTCTATCATGTCATTTAAAGGTATTCCATTTAAAGTTATGTTAATCCTTTTTTGATCAAGTCCCCTTAGGCGCATTGATCCGTAATTTGCAAACGAAGTACCTGATTCTGATTCAGTATAAACGGAAGGTGACAAATCCCCAATAAAAAATACAGGGTGTTCCCCATTATAAACATTTTGAATTGTTTTTCTTTCAAGGATAGTTTGTGGCACCGGAGCATCTTTTCCGGCCCTGATCCCCTTAACAATTATCTCTTCAGCCATTATTTCTTCAGGTTTCAGGCTAAAGTTTAAAATACTGTTTCCTGATAACTCGACTACCTCCGATAAGTCCTGGTATCCAATAAACGAAGCAACAACTTCATAGTTTCCAGCGTTCAGGTTTTCAATTTCATAACTTCCATTTTGGTCGGTTACGTCACCCTTAAACAAACCTTTAATTACAACATTGGCACCAACCAGTGCTTCCCCGCTTTCACTTTTAATAGTTCCATTGATTGAAAATTGCGAAAAAACATGACATGTAATGCCAAATAAGGCAAATACAAAAATCCTTTTCATGATCTAAAAATTTTTTAATTATTAAACATTGTTTTTTCGTTTTCCCTGCGTCGGCATTACCCGTATCAGGTTCAAAGGGTATGATCTCAGCCTGTAATTTTAAGGCACCCCTTGGATGAAAACTTGGTGCAAAATTAAAGAATTTTTCATATCATACAAGTCAGGTTTCAAAGCCTTGCCAAGAGAAAATATACTGGTTCTTAACAGATTTGTTAAAGCAAATATGTTTAGAACCAGTTATACGCGGAAGAAACAGGTTTATGTTTTTTACAAACCTTGGTTCTTTCGGTATAAAAATATTTTCTTTACTTTGCACTAATCTTGTAAAGGGAGTAAATGTATCAGTTAAACTTATTGAAAAAAAAGTAGAGAATGAAGATTTCATACAATTGGCTTAAAGATTATCTTAATATTGACCTTGCACCTGAAAAAGTATCAGAAATATTAACTGATATTGGCCTGGAAGTAGAAGGTATGGAGAAGGAGGAATCGGTAAAAGGAGGGTTGGAAGGTTTGGTAATTGGAGAGGTAATGGAATGCGGAAAACATCCCAATGCTGATAAGCTAAGTGTTACGAAAGTAGATATTGGCAGCGGGGATCTTTTACATATAGTCTGTGGTGCACCAAATGTTGCAGTGGGGCAAAAAGTTGTTGTAGCAACCATTGGAACAACCCTATACAGTGGGGAAAATAGTTTTACCATAAAAAAGACAAAGCTACGGGGTGAGTTGTCAGAAGGAATGATTTGTGCTGAAGATGAAATAGGGCTGGGTGATTCGCACGATGGTATTTTGGTACTTGACAATGCTGCTAAAAAAGGTAGTTTGGTTAAGGAATATTTTAACATTGAGAGTGATGTGGTTTTTGAAATTGGATTAACACCAAACCGGGTTGATAGTGCTTCACATTTTGGTGTTGCCCGCGATTTGGCTGTGTTTTTAAATTTACATGGCAACATTGAACTAAAAGCCCCTGATATCTCTTTATTTAGTTCTGAAGGGAACGACACTTCATTTTCTGTTCAAATTGTTAATAAAGATTTATGCCCAAGGTACACGGGATTGTTAATAAAAGGGGTTCAAATAAAATCTTCGCCCGACTGGATACAGAATAAGTTAAAAGCGATTGGGTTAAACCCCATTAATAACATTGTTGATATCACCAATTTTGTGCTGCATGAGCTGGGGCAACCTATGCATGCT
>JBNLCS010000387.1:0-2119 GCA_050303935.1 Bacteroidales bacterium | reverse complement strand
CGCTACAAAAGAAGATGAAATACGCTTAACATTTGAACTTGCAGCCACCACACGTTATAAAATACCTTATAATATTAAAGGTGAAAGCAACCCCTATATAGGTGTGTTTTTTGGGTGGGAAACGTTTACCCACACGAATGCTGTAAACAACAAGATAACCAATCTTTCAAATTATTTTTTAACACCTCAGATAGGTTATGAAATCTATATTTTTAAACAAATGGTATATTTTAATCCAAGTATCAGGATTGTGTATGAATTTGGCAAAAAAAGTGATTATAGAAACCCGACCGACCCGGATGACAAAGGCCCGGAGATACATAACTGGCTATGGCTACCTTCATTTTCAATAGGAATTAGATTATAACTGTTTATGAAAATAATACACGGGAAAAAATTAAAATGGATACAACTGCGTATGTGGTTACGTATAACCCGTATTGCCTTGTCTGAAATTAAAAACCCAATTAAAGCCATTCGAGGGGTTAGAAATGTTGTGAACGCCAAAAAAAATTTGGTTAGTAAACGGCCATTGCAAAAACTTGTAAAAATTGATAACCGCTACTTTTGGGACTTGAACCAACCGGGCTGGCCATCTGAATCTTTTGATCAGAACTTCAGGTGGATGAGCCGCCAGCATTTGTTAAAAGAAACGAAACACGTGGAAAGTGTCCGCCTTGTATTTTTGTCGATAACAAAGCGATGTCCAATGCGATGCGAGCATTGTTTTGAATGGGACGCATTAAATAAGAAGGAAGTGTTGACCCTTGAATCACTAAAACAAATTGTAAAAAAATACCAAGATCTTGGAACAGCCTCTTTTGTTTTAGGAGGTGGCGAACCAATGGCAAGGTATAACGATTTGGTTGAGTTATTAAAAACAGCAAAACCAACCTCCGATTTCTGGATAACCACTTCCGGATATAACGTAAATGAAAAAAGGGCAAAAGAATTAAAACAGGCCGGGCTTACGGGGGTTTCAATAAGCATTGATAAATTAGATAAAGCAGAAAACAATAAATTCAGGGGGCACCAATATGCTACCGATTTTGCCTTAAACGCTGCAAAAAATGCGTTTAAAGCAGGGTTAGGGGTAGCGTTGGCTTTATGTGCCACAAGGGATTTTATAACTAAAGAAAATATGTTTAGATATGCTGAATTTGCCAAAGAACTTGGCGCCGGATTTATTTGGTTAATTGAACCAAGGGCTGCCGGAAGGTACAAGGGGAAGGATATTCAGCTAAAAAAAGAGCACTTTGATATACTGGATGAATTCTTTATAACCCTAAACAATGATAAAAAATACCTGAATTATCCCAGGGTAGTATTTCCAAATTACAACCACCGTAAAATAGGCTGTGCCGGGGCAGGCAGGCGAAATGTAATGATTGACACAGATGGCAACATTAATCCCTGCCCATTTTGCAGAAAAGAGGGTATTTATGCGCTTTCCCGGGATTCAGAACAAAAAGTAAGGGAGATGTTACAAGAAGGGTGCTTTAAGTTTGAAACAAGGGCATCGTAAAAGATTTTGGACTTTTTTCTTTTATGATTACAGTGGTTAATCTGTCAACATTAAGAAATCTACATTTTAGGACGTGGTCATGTTTATTTGACTCCGTCGAGCTCCTTTCAGCCGGTTGGCTATGCTATATTGATATGATGGAATAATGGAATGTTGGAAAAAAAGCCTTTGGTATGAGCTTCCAATATACCGTCATACCATTATCCAAGTGCCCGATCTTCAAAGGTACCCTCTTTTGAGGATGGTTTCTTTACTTAATTATATACTTACTTTTTCCCCCTTTAAATACTGAAATAACATCTTTCACAACCTGCGAACTGGTATAATAATACCAATGATTTAATTTATCTTCCCTGAAACCGTATTCTTTGTCATCTTTAGTATGCGTAACATCGGCATCAAATATATCTTTTAAGCCCGGTGAAATATTTTTTCTTCCATATCGTCCCAGTCGGTTATTAAAATTCTTCGTAAATTTTGAGATATCCAATACACGGTCGTTTTCATGAAAATATACATGCACGGTTTGTCCTAAATCAATTAAATTATAAAAAGCCTCTCCGGGATCAAAAATATCATATTCAATATCAGCAG
>JBNLCS010000386.1:0-4112 GCA_050303935.1 Bacteroidales bacterium | reverse complement strand
AATTTATAAGGTTGTTAACTAGTGTGTAGATTGCTAATTTCCCGAACTAATTTTCGACCTATTTTCCTTTTTTCTGCGTTAAATTTTTTCGCCGTAGCTTTGGCTATGCCTGTAAAATTTGCCTTGAAAAAAGAAATATATATTCAAAAATTTTAGTTCGTGAAATTAACACTCTCCACACTATACGTCAATGTTTGCATATTTAGCATGTTTCTCAATAAATTCCCTTCTGGGGGGGACATCATCCCCCATTAACATTGAGAATATATGATCAGCTTCTGCAGCACTTTCTATGGTTACCTGGCGTAAAGTCCTTCTCTCCGGGTTCATGGTTGTATCCCATAGTTGTTCTGCATTCATTTCACCCAGACCTTTATACCGCTGAATGTGCACTCCTGTTTCTTTTCCTTTACCGAGCTCATTGACCGTTGCAACCCTTTCTTCTTCAGACCAACAATATTTTTCTTCTTTTCCTTTTTTAACTAAATAAAGAGGTGGGGTTGCAATATATAAGTACCCCTTTTTAATAAGGTCCTGCATGTACCGGAAAAAGAAGGTCATTATTAAGGTGGCAATATGGCTTCCGTCTACATCGGCATCTGTCATTATTACAACTTTATGATAGCGTATACCTTCCATGTTTAAAGCCTTACTATCTTCTTCCGTACCAATTGACACCCCCAAAGCAGTAAAAATATTTTTTATCTCTTCATTTTCAAATATTTTATGTTGCATGGCCTTTTCTACATTTAATATTTTACCACGCAATGGCATAATTGCCTGGAACCTTCTGTCCCTTCCTTGTTTTGCTGTACCTCCTGCACTATCACCCTCCACTAAAAATAATTCACAGATTTCGGCATTTCTTTCAGAACAATCAGACAATTTCCCGGGCAACCCTGCACCTGACAACACGGTTTTACGCTGCACCAGTTCCCTTGCTTTGCGGGCAGCATGACGTGCTGTAGCTGCTAAAATCACCTTTGTTACGATCTGGCGGGCATCCTTCGGGTTTTCTTCCAGGTAATTGGAAAGGGACGAACTTATAGCCTGATCTACAGCCCCCATTACATCAGAATTTCCAAGCTTGGTTTTTGTTTGCCCCTCGAACTGGGGCTCCTGTACTTTAACAGATACCACAGCTGTTAAACCTTCCCTAAAGTCATCGCCATTGATATCAAATTTTAGTTTTTGTAACATTCCTGACTTATCGGCATAGGATTTAAGAGTACGTGTAAGCCCTCTTCGGAACCCAGATAAATGCGTACCTCCTTCAATGGTATTTATATTGTTAACATATGAATGTATGTTTTCAGAAAAGGAAGTATTATACTGAAGTGCTATTTCAACAGGTATTCCGTTTTTTTCTGTTTCAAGATGAATTACATCTTCAATAAGTTTTTCACGGGTCTCATCCAAAAATTTCACGAACTCTTTCAAACCTTCTTCTGAATAAAACTCTGCATGCAAAAAATCACCATCTCCATTGCCATTTCCATTGCCATTGCCATTTCCATTATCTTCTTTTTCACGCAGATCTTTTATCGAAAGACGAATCCCTTTATTTAAATATGCCAATTCACGTAAACGCGACATCAATATTTCAAAATTGTAATTGGTAACATTAAAAATTTCCGAATCCGGTTTAAATGTTACGGTTGTTCCTGTCTCAGTTGTAGTACCTATTTCTTTTACTTCATATTGCGGTTTACCACGTTCATACTCCTGCTGATAAATTTTCCCTTCTTTTTTAACCTCTACTTTCAGTTTGGAAGAAAGTGCATTTACGCAGGAAACACCTACACCATGTAAACCTCCTGAAACTTTATAAGAGTCTTTGTCAAATTTACCACCTGCATGAAGTACTGTCATAACAACTTCAAGCGCTGATCTTTTCTCTTTTTCGTGATAATCAACCGGTATCCCCCTTCCATCATCTTCAACGGTTATTGAATCGTCTTCATTTATTGTCACATTTATATTTTTACAATGTCCTGCCAAAGCTTCGTCAATTGAATTATCGACAACTTCGTATACCAGGTGATGAAGCCCTTTAACGCCAACATCACCAATATACATGGCAGGCCGTTTCCTAACAGCTTCCAATCCCTCGAGAACCTGGATACTACCTGCGGAATATCCCTTCTGCTTATTTACTTTTTCTTCACTCATATTTAGTTATTTTTACTAATTTTTCTGCATGACCCTTCCAAACCTGAAAAAAATCCAGGAAAATTTTTATCAATACTATTTTACTTATGATTGCTAAAAATATGTATGTAACAATGCCCCTAAGCGTATGTAAAGCATGTATTTCAAGCTTTGTTTTTTTCTGGTCTCAAATATACAAAAAATAAGCTTACAAGCTGATTAAAGAAAGGTGTAAAAGTCTGATTTTATTAACAATAAATTAACAACGCCGCTATAATTTCACGAATTCCTTATGTTTATTTTCAACAAGTATTAAACAAACAATAAAATGACATGCAAAATTGAATACGAAAGCACTTTAACCGCAAGTTCTTCTTAAAAATATTAATTGAGAAACGTAAATGGCTAAAATTTGTATGATACGCCCAAAACAACCATTGTTTTAAACCAGGGATATTGGTACCATATATCGTATTGCGAAGCATTTAAGTTTTTAAGGTTTAAAAATGCACCAAACACTTTTGAAAAATGATAATCCACGTTTAAGTCAAATACGGCAAAAGGATTTAACTTAACAGTTGATTCATTGAGATCCTGGACATATCTTGTACCCATTATATCCAAAATACCTGTGAACGTAACTTTATTTTGCAGGTTGTAACTCACTAACATATCCGCATTCCATTCAGGTAAATGCCATGCATATTCTTGTTCCCCGGCATCGTAAGTATATTTATTACCGCTTAATGAGATTTTGAATTTATTTTTGATTGTATAATCCACTGTTGCCCCAATCCTTATAATATCAACATCCCCATAAACTACTTTGTAGTAGTTATCATATACACCAACTGTATCTATCACAAAAAGTGCTTTGTTTTTTATATTACTTAACTCTCCGGATAAATTATACGTAAACCCTTTTATGATAGTCCCTTTTATACCTGCTACAGCCATCAAACGATTATCTGCAGGTTTTACAATGATTCCGGGTTTTATATAAGGGTTTTGTTCAAGTGTTTCCCGGTAAGTATTTGTTTGTAATTTTCCACTTAAAGTAAAAAAAGTTGCGAGCACCGGACCTGCTATTGCATATTCAATTGCAGCTTTGGGATATAAATACGTATTAGACTGTCCGTCAATAGATTCAAGCATGAAGTTTATTCCAATAGTATATTTGAGATCACCGTTTCTGTTAAGGATATAAGGGGTTAAATTAAAATATGATGAATTTACTGATGAATCCCCCAGCAAATTATTGTTTAATGCCTGCAACTCCATATCAAGATGAAAATCCAAAAATTTCACCTTTGTACCAGTAAAAAGGTTAACTGAGATATCGTTTTCAAAATTATTAAACCTATCCCAGGTATATCTCTCATCTATCCCCAGGTTAGCTCTAAAAACATCTTCAGAATTGGTTGAGAAAAAGTTAAGACCTCCAAATAAGGTATTGTAATTCTGTCTGATATCCTTTGCTTTTGGTAAGGGGTCAAACACAGAATCAGTTGTTAATCCATAATAATGTATTTTATTTAAATCAACACCGGCATTACCTTCTAATGAAAAGCCCCCTAAAAATTTTTTACCATATGCCATTAAAGAAATTGCGCTTTTCGATGCGTTTATTCTTTCATTGTTATCAAGCTTTACCCTGCCCTCCAAATTTTCAACATCGAGCATTACGCCTACCAAATAATCATTTGACCTTAAATTATTGGCATGTACATTAATCATAGGTAAGTGATGATTTCCCAATCCGGCTTTAATGTGGTAATTGTATAATTCTGATACCGGAATCCCAGTTAATCTTGCCGGCTTGATTTGCTTAATTTCAAAAGATGTTTTTGCTGCAATAGGGTATATCCTGTAACGAAACCCTGGTTTGATCTGAATAGAATCGTCAATTTCCGGTTCCTGTGTTATTCTTTTTGCATCTTGTATGATTGGTACATAATCCT
>JBNLCS010000385.1:0-3031 GCA_050303935.1 Bacteroidales bacterium | reverse complement strand
ACCAGATCCAAATCAGGGAAAACGAGCACCAAAACACATGGGTTTACTTGCACAGGAATTGGAAAAAGTTTATCCGACGCTTATTTATACTGATGAAGATGGCTATAAAAGTATCGATTACATATCGTTGATTCCCATTGTGATATCCGGCATGCAGGAACAACAGGGGATAATAAAACAACAGCAGGCCCAAATAGAGCAACAGCAGAAACAGATTGAAGCGTTAATAAAAAAAGTAGGGGGAGATTTTTAACCATATTTAAAATAATAATTTAATATAATACAATTACAATGGATCAAGCTTATTATTTGATAAAACAACAATATAACATGAGGTCTCCGGAAAGAGCTACAAAAAACTGTTTTTTATTGTTTCGACTGATGATTTTTTTGTTGATTAATTGTTTGATATGTAATTACGGGATTGCGCAAAATGATCCCGGGTATAAAGCTTATCGAAACGAACCACAGTTACAATCTCCAGAAGTAGCTTCGTTATTTAATTTTTCTGACATACCTGTAAACATGTACAAGGGTTTGGCTACTGTCAATATACCAATATATACCGTTAAGGTTAACGATTTTAGCCTTCCCATAAGCCTGCAATATACAGCATCGGGTGTTAAGCCAAACGTACAACCAGGCTGGCTCGGTGTAAACTGGGCACTCCTGGCTGGAGGGTGCATCAGTATAGAACCAAAAGGCCAATTCGACGAATTGAATAATTTGGTATATTATCATGATGATGAAGTAGTACACCCTTTTTCACCTCCAAGTAGCGGGACATCTATGGACAATTTTTTCACAGATCAAACATTTAATGAAAGATGTTCAGGTAATGTTGATTTCACAAAAGATATTTACCATTTTAACTTTAACGGGTATTCAGGTACCTTTTTTTATGATCAAAACCGTGGTTTATGTTGTTCAAACCCGGAGTTAAAAATTGAAAAAGGAATTTATGCGGTCACTGCCGAAACTGATTTACCGGAAAATGGACTTTTACTAGGACAGGGAAAGGGTGACAATACTTTTAAAATTACAACTGGTGATGGCACCATGTATTTTTTCGGGGGGCAGTATATCGATAAAAATATTCTTAAATACCCGCAAGTTAAACTGGCCTGGCACTTGTATAAAATAATTACCCCAAACAACCACCATATTACATTAGATTATACAATGGACCGTACGCAGAATGCTAATATGGCATATGGGCAAACAATTATAGAGACCGGTAATGAGACGTTTGATTATGATGGGTCGTTCAACTTGTCAGATTATAAATTAGCAGGAAAAAAAGGTTCCCTGTTCAATGTTTATATAAGAAAAGATGAAAGTTCAAACTCAGGTACTTTTGCAGTTGCCATATTCAAAACCTGGTTTGCAAGGCACTCTAATATTAACGAAGATTTATCAGGAACTGGCAGTTATTCGCTTTCATTTAACCATCCCGAGGTGTTTGTTATACCCAGGTATTGGAATTCCTATTATAATGTAGACCCAATTGAAAGCGATATGGTGGTATACCACCTTAAATCAATCAGCACAAACGAAGTTGCTGTTGAATTTGTGAAGGATTATAGCGATGAGCTTGTTAATATTTTGCCCCATCGCAGTGGTGAGTTTATTATGGGTTATAATGAAGATGGAATTGCTCCATATTATCAAGAACCCTTGTCGGAAATAAAAATATATGAAGCAGATCAATACCCCGGGGGTGATCATTATAAAAGATTTGACTTGGAGTATAATACTTACGCGCTGACCAAGATACAGGAATACGACCATGGTAGTAAGGCAAAAAATCCCTATATATTCGAATACTATAGCATGTCAAGTAGCGTTGTTAGTAAAACCACAGCAGTAGACCACTGGGGGTATTTCAATAATGTTGAATATGAAAATAGGAGTCAATTGCCTTTGTCAAGGGGAAATTATATTTCGCGTGAACCTGTTGCAATAACTATGGAAGATGATCCATCAATAAATGATTATTTACAGGCTGGTTCGTTAAAAAAGGTAATATATCCAACAGGTGGGTATACTGAATTTGAGTATGAAGGGCACGACTTCGGGAAAATGGTATATCGTTCAGATGATGTAGAAGTTGAAAACAGCGTTGTTGAACTTGAAGACCTTAAAACCCCTGCCGGGGGCATAAGAATTGCCAAAATTAAACACGTGGCAGATCCATTGGATACTGAAACAATTATCGAGAAAAAATACTTCTACACAATTAACATGTTTAAAAAATCACCAGGTACAGGCACCAGTGAGAACCTTTTTGTAAAATCAAGTAATGGACGGTCAAGTGGTATAGTACAATCTTTCCCAAGTTATTTTTATAATTATTATCAAGTTTACGGTTTTTATAATTCATATGCTTCTTGTGATTTTATTGGGTCTAATAGTGGTACACTAGGTAACGATTATCTTGGTTATTCTGAGGTGACCGAGATTACAAATAATGAGCATGTAGTGGTAAATTATTTTTCGAACTTTGGTGATCAATACTGTAATGACAGAAACCCGGAAAAATCCAAATTGTATTTGACTAATTTTGAAAGCTTACATAATTATGGCGATGAAACAAATCCAGACTGGCAACCGGAATATACCGGTTTGGCCGAAAATATTGTTTTTATGTACCAAAACCAAGTGAGCTTGAAACAGGAAAGGGGAAATCTTAGAACACAAAAAAAATATGGCCTTTTGAATGGTAACTATTACCTGGCTGAACAAAAAGACCTTACTTATCGTACAGATGCTGGAAGGTTTGATAAGAGTGTAAATGTCCTTGAAGCAACAACATTACCAGTTGTTAGTGACAAATTTTATTATTATAATGAACCTTCTGATATATTTTATACCCAGCACTCTGAACACAATTATTATTCATTTTCCTGGGCGGACGAGAATGATTTTTTTGGAAGCCACCCAAATTCATTGTTAAGGGAAAACCTAATATTCCTTTCAAAGTTAAAATATTATTATTACGACAATTACCTTACCAATGAGTTAACAAAGG
>JBNLCS010000384.1:0-4006 GCA_050303935.1 Bacteroidales bacterium | reverse complement strand
ATAGGTACCAATTTAAATTATAGGTTTTCTGATGATTTTATCTTGGGGGGTACCATTTTACGATTAAAAGAAACACCATTAACCAAAAAAGTAAACATAGGTGAAGAACCTATAGCAAATACTATATGGGGATTAAATGGCTCTTATAATACTGAGAGCCAGTTTTTAACAACTATGGTTGACAAACTCCCCTTGATAGAGGCAAAAGAACCATCATCAATAAGGATCGATGGTGAATTTGCACAATTGATACCCGGGCAATCCAAGTCAATAAGTAAACAAGGGATAGCATATATTGATGATTTTGAAGGGACCGAAACATCCATTGAAATGAAATTGTTTCATACCTGGAAACTGGCAAGTACCCCGCAAAATCAAACAGAACCGAATATGTTTCCTGAGGGTGATGAAGGAGGCTTGGAATATGGTTTTAACCGTGCAAAACTTGCCTGGTACAGCATTGACCCTCTTTTTAACCGTACTATTAGTTCAACACCTGATCACATAGCTGGGGTAGATAGTTTACAGAGGAACCATTATGTAAGAGAAATTACAGAACAGGAAATTTTCCCGGAAAAGGACCGGAACAATACCGATCCTCCAACTATGAACATCCTGAACCTGGCATATTATCCTGATGAGATAGGTCCTTATAATTATGTAGTTGATGATACAATCCTGGAAAATGGGGCAACAATCAGGGGGCTAACGGATGATGGAAAGTTGCAGGCACCTGAAACAAGATGGGCAGGTATCATGCGTGATATAAATACCAGCGATTTTGAAGAAGCTAATGTTGAGTTCATTGAATTTTGGTTAATGGATCCCTTTGCTTATAACAAGAATCATCCGGGTGGATACCTTTATTTTAATTTAGGTGATATTTCTGAGGATGTTATGAGAGATTCCCGTCAGACCTTTGAAAATGGATTACCTGCTAACGACAGTCTCACAGGAGAGGTTATTAGGACTGAATGGGGACGTGTACCCACGCAGGCTGATTATAACGAAGCTTTTAACAACAATCCGGCTCACAGGATATTTCAGGATGCCGGTTTAGATGGGGCAAGAAATGAGATAGAAGATGATATTTTTGCTGATTATGTTCAAAGGTTAAAAATTAGCAAACCTGATTATTATGCAATGTTGGTAGGTGATGGTAGTGAAGCGCCTGATTTTTCGCACGATGATTTTAATTATTACAGGGATGAAGAATACGACAGGCAGGAACTTGATGTATTAGAAAGGTATAAGAAGTATAGCAATCCTGAAGGAAACTCACCGATTAATGATGATTCAAATGCTGATTATCCTACTACTGGAACATTACGTCCCGATGCTGAAGATATTAATGATGATAATACCTTGAATGAAAGCGAAAATTATTATCAGTACCGGGTTGAATTACGACCAGGTATGCTGGATGAAAACCATCCGTATATTACCAATGTTGTTGAATCTGCAGAAGAGAAATATCGTGACCACCGGGGTGAAAATGTAAAATGGTATCAATTTAAGATTCCGGTAAAAGAGTGGGAAGAACGTAAAGGTTCAATAGATGGTTTTAAATCAATTCGTTTTATGCGTATGTTCTTCAAATCCTGGAATGAGTCGGTAGTCCTCAGATTTGCCAAATTAGAACTTGTAAGAAGTGAATGGAGAAAATACGAACTGCCTCTACAGGAACCAGGAGAACTGCTTACGGGTTCAGGGGAAAATACAATATTTGATATTTTGTCAGTGAATATTGAAGAGAATTCTTCAAAACAACCTATTCGATATGTATTACCTCCCGGTATTGATCGTGCTATTGATCCAACCAATCCCCAGCTACAACAATTGAATGAACAATCTATTGTTTTAAAAGTACAGGATGTAGGAGATGGGGATGGACGGGCCGCATTTAAAAATATTAATATGGACATGCGCCAGTACACCATGTTAAAAATGAATGTTCATGCAGAAGAGATTAATGGCATGGCATTGAATGATGGGGACCTGACAGCCTTCATAAGAATTGGGACCGATTATGTAAGTAATTTTTATGAGTACGAAATCCCATTGAAGGTTACCAGTGATGATATAGTTTATATTAACGAAGATGACTATCGGGAAGCCGTGTGGCCAAACTTTTTTAACATTGAATTAGGGAATTTCTTAACGGCTAAACAAGCCAGAAATGATTTGGAAAGAAGCGGACAAACCGACCTGACAAAACATTTTAATTATTTTGTTGAAAATGAGGAGGGGGAGACACATAAAATAACTGTGGTGGGCAATCCCAGTTTGAGTGATGTACGGGTAATCATGATAGGTGTGCGGAATCCCGGGGAACATGGATTGCATTCACTTAGGGAAAATGATGGATTGTCCAAATCAGCAGAAATATGGATGAATGAGTTGCGTCTTACTGATTTTAAGGATGACGGTGGTTGGGCCGCTAATGCACGTTTTCAGGCCCGTTTATCTGATCTGGGAACCGTTAACCTGGCTGGTAGCATTATCACTCCTGGTTTTGGTAGTATTGAAAAAAAGGTTAATGAAAGGTCTAAAGAAGAAATTACACAGTATGATGTGTCTACAAATATACAGTTGGGAAAATTGTTTCCTGAAAAGGCAAAAGTGAACATTCCTATGTATGTTGGATATTCTGAACAAACTGTTAATCCGCAATACAATCCTTTAGATAAAGATATTGGGTTGAAAGAAGCTTTGGCCCTATATGAGGGCGATAAAGCAGCCAAGGATTCTATAAAAAATATTTCTCAGGATAAAACTGTGCGAAAAAGTATAAACTTTACGAATGTCAAGGTAAACAAACAATCTCAAAAACCAATGCCTTGGGACCCGGCAAATTTCTCGGTAAGTTATGCATATAATTCAATTGAAAAAAGAGATATTGAAACGGAGTATGACTGGGAATTTTCGCATCGTGGTACGTTTAATTATTTATACAGTTTAAGGCCAAAAAATATTCAACCTTTTAACAAAGTGAAATTTTTGAACAATAAATACTTAAAAATTATTCAGGATTTTAACTTTTTTTACCTTCCTTCCCGAATCTCGTATCGAACGGATTTTACTCGACAATATACTGAGATACGAAAGAGGGACCTTAGCCGTATACCGAATGCACCTAAAATTGATGCGACAGCCGATCCAAATTTGCTGTGGAACTGGTATTTTGATTTGAAATATGACTTGTCGCGTTCACTTAAATTTGACTATTCGGCATCTAACATGGCCAGGTTTGAAGAAGATTTGATAACCAGCGGTGATTTTTATTTGAGACAATCATATTTGGATGAATCCGAATCGAGGTATGATTCTTTATACAGGGAATGGAGGTCTAATTTATGGGAAGATGTATATAAGAATGATAAGAGAAACACAAATTTTAACCATCGTTTTAATGCTCAGTATACGGTACCCATTAATAAAATACCTTTTTTAAACTGGACCACCCTTACCGCACGTTATCAGGGCACATATGACTGGGTCCGTGGGCCAGATGAATTATATGAAATTGATGACAATGGTGATACTATAAATATTAATGTTGGCCACACCATAAAAAATACTAATAACATACAGTTTAATAACAATAACAACTTAGTAAATCTATATAATAAAATAGGGTATTTACAGCGTGTTAACCAGGAGACAGGTAGGAGGCCGGTTCCACAGCAAAAGGAAATGAAAAAGGTTAACTACGAAGACCCGGATGTTAATTTGTTTGCAGGAAGGTTTAAAACCATTGAACACCGTTTGAAAACAGAAGATGTTACAGTTAAAGTGGTTGACGAAAATGGTAATGAAATAACAGTGGAAACTAAAATTGTTGATCAGAATAAAATCAGGGTGCTTGCCCAGGAAGACCAACGTAATGTAAAAGTTTTGGTTGAGGGTGAGGTGGAAAAAAGGAACAATCCATTAATTTATTTAGCTAAACATGGAACACGCGCCTTGATGTTGGTTCGTAATATCTCATTTTCATATTCTGAAA
>JBNLCS010000383.1:0-26222 GCA_050303935.1 Bacteroidales bacterium | reverse complement strand
TTCATCAAAGGGTAATTGTAAACAAAAGTTTTTTATTTTGTAATTGTTATAAAATGAAGTTACGATGTCAGAGCTTGGTTTTTATTTTAAGGAAGGGATACGGCATATTACGGATGTAAAAGGATATGATCACATGCTGTTTATAATTACCCTATGTGCATTTTACACCAGTAGCCAATGGAAAAAGTTGCTGATACTCGTAACAGCATTTACCATTGGGCATAGTATAACGCTTGCATTGTCTTCCTTTGATATAATCAGGGTAAACCAACAACTGGTTGAAATATTAATTCCTGTTACCATTTTATTGACCAGCATATTCAACATAACCGTAGAGCAAAAAGAAAACAGAAAAGTATCTTACAATTACTTGTTAGCCATGTTTTTTGGCCTGATTCATGGTATGGGTTTTTCAAATTATTTTAGAAGTATGATGATAGGTATTCTTGAGGGTTCCATAATAACGCCACTTTTTGGCTTTAATTTGGGCATTGAAACCGGCCAGATTTTTATTGTTGCTATTTTTATTTTATGGCTATACGTGTTCACACGTTTTTTAAAGGTACAACACCGCGACTGGAAATTGTTTATAAGTGGAGGAGGTGCTTCGTTGGCTATATCCATGATAATTGAAAATACTTTATGAAAATAAAGATCATATATTTTGCGCTGTTATTGAACTTTTGTTTTTTATTTGGTCATCCTATCAAAATGACAACTGGCAAGATTACCTATAACACCGATAGCAAAAAGCTTGAACTGGTAATCAACTTTTTTTTAGATGATTTCAGTAAATGTATGCAAGACGTTTACAGGGTGCCTGCGGAAATGTTTCTTGAAATAAATGAGGAAACATCGGCATATATAGTGGACTACATTCAAAAAAAACTTCATATTGCTATTAATAATAAAAAACTTTCCATCGAATATAATACAATGAGCTTTATTGAAGATAATGTACTTCAGGTTAAGCTATATATCAACATTCAAAAAATAACATACATTGAAACCCTTGAGATACAAAATGAATTACTATTGGAAGTATTTAATGATCAATCAAACATAATACACGTACAAATTGATCCCGAGGCAAAAACCAGTTTTTACAGGTTTGCGAAAGGAAATTCGTCCACAATATTTAAAATCAGTTATGCATGTAAGTAAACATAAAATATTTATACTGTTAAGTAGTTTAAACGCTAAATATATTTTATTATAAAACAAATGTTTAATTAAATTTTATTCAAGTGAAAAAGGTTGTCTAAAAAGTCTTTGCGAACCTCTGTGTCTTCTTTGTGTCACTTTGCGTAATAATTGTAAGGAGCTGTTACGCAGATATTCACAAAGAAGTCGCAAGTTGCGCAAAGTAATAATATGACGAATTTACATTAATTCTTAACTTTTTAGACACCCTCATTTGATACGAGATTTAATTATTCTACAAAAGGAAATGGTTAAAAATGAACCGATCCGCCAACTGGCGGAGAGCTCAACAAAGTTAACCACTTAATATATTTTTAAACATATGAAGAAAGTAAGCGGATTATTTGTGGGGTTAAATACATTGGACGTTCAATTTATTGTTGATCGATACCCTGGTGCAAATGAAAAAGCCAAAGCCGAAAATTTTGATATCCATACCGGGGGCCCGGCAACCAATGCATGTATAACCTTTTCACACCTTGGGGGAAAAGCTAACTTGTTGACCTCGCTGGGCATTGATCCTTTGCACCAAATTTCTTTGCAGGAATTTAACAAGTTTGGTATTGACGTGACGGATTTCACCCCTGAAAGGATGGACCACCCGGTATTCGCTTCTGTGATCACATCCAAATACAGTGGTGAGCGTTCCATTACATCGTACCACCCCCAGCACAATGATATTAAACCGGAAATACTTGACAATGTAAATACAGATATCTATGAAATAGTGCTTGTTGATGGTTTTTATATGGATGCTGCCATAAAAATTGCAAAAAAAACCAAGGGAAAGGTCCCGGTTGTATTGGATGGGGGCAGTTGGAAAAAAAATATGGAAAAATTACTGCCTTTAATAGATATTGCTATTTGTTCGGCTGATTTTCGGCCACCCGGTACAAACATTGAAAATGATGTTTTCAAATTTCTCAAGGGTTACAACATTAATAAAATAGCAGTAACAAGAGGTGAAAAGTCAATATTGATGATGGAAAATGAATCGTTTAACAAGATTAATATTCCGCATGTTACTATAAAAGACAGTCTTGGTGCCGGAGATGTATTTCACGGGGCTTTTTGTTACTACTACGCAAGTAACCCGGATTTTTACCAGGCTTTGGCAGGCGCTGCCCTTGTGGCATCTGAATCCTGTAAGCATTATGGCACACGTAGCTGGATGAATTGAAGATTCTTTGCCTGTAACAACCATACTACGATTAATGCTGATCAATCCTTAAATAAATCACTATTAAAAAATTCTTTGTATTTGTCAAAAGGAATAATAAATTCAAGATTGTATTTGCATTCTTCTTTCAAACTAAATCCGCGGTTTACCAAATGGACCCCCTTTTCAGAAATAAACCAGTCAGGGAAATGCCAGTCATTTAATTTAGAATAATCGCAAAATTCTGTTTTTATTTTTTCGGGATACATGGTACTGAACATTTCAAGTACCCTCGCATTAAAAATATTGTACCTGTATTTAAAATATTCCTGTGACCCGAAACGGGGTTTTACCCCATTGCCCATCCAGAATATGTCCTCAAGATGAATAAACCGTGCACTATCAACCGAAAAAGTCTGGAAAACATAATCATTTTCAGCAAATTTGCCCTGGCAATTTGATCGGACCTGCCTGATATAACTAATCAGGTGTTTGTTCACAAAAGTGATAACTGTATTTTCAAGATAGTCACCCTGATATGCCACTGAACCGCACGAATAATAGTTTAGCATGCTTTTTATATGCTCCATCTCAAGCAAAATATTTACCTTTTCTTTCACCGAATCATTATATTTACCTGCTATTCTAAAACCTCTAACCCCTGATATTGGATCTTTATACCAAATTATTTTTAAACCCTTGCCATGTTTTTCTTTATCAACTTTTTTAAACCTGATATCGGAAATTTTTAATAAGGTATATGCATTATACCTGTTTTTGTATGCAGAGAATTTTAACGGATCCCTGATTGAATCAATGGAAATGGGCCTTAATGAAACAGGTAATGTATCACCTAAAGGTGAATACCAGGTACCATGCCATTTGTAAAGTGAATCTTCATATATATCAAGTTTCTCGATGACAATGTTTTCTTTTGTTTCAGGATCATATTTTTTTGAAACCAACTTACAAATGTTGGTGTCACATTCAGCCATCATGAACACGTCCTTTTTTGTGTCCTGAAAAAAATAGCGGGCAGCCCAGAATCCATCAACATCAATAATTTCTATAGCCGTCTGTCGGTTACCAAATGTCCCCTGCAATAAATACGTTGTTTCCCTGTGGGCCATTGTTTTTAAACAAAATGAAAAAAGCAGGCCTGTAACCAGAATAAGTATTTTAGTTTTACTGTTCATCATATTTTTAAAATTCAGAAAGATAACAAATTCATATACAGCATTACCAGATGAACATACCAAAAAGAAAAAATTATTTTGTTTTTGTTTTGTAAAGTATTTATTTTATCTTTGACCAATCGTTCAGTCATAAATGGTTGTTTATGGTTTTTTTAAAACAAACAATATGACTGAACGTTCAGTCGTAATTTATTAAATGATGTCACCAAGAACAGAAAAACAATTTGAAGAGATCCGCCTGGAAAAGCAGCAACTGATTATGGACACTGCCCTGCAATTATTTGCCGAATATGGCTATAAATCAACAACTATAAGTAATATAGCAAAAAAAGCAGGTATATCTAAAGGTTTACTTTATAATTATTTTGAAAGCAAAGAAGAACTAGTAGAAAAAATTCTGAATGATGGTTTAAATACCATGATGAGTACGTTTGATCCGAACCAAGATGGTGTTCTTGAAAAAGAAGAAATGGAATTTTTTATACGGGAGACATTCAAAAATGTAAAGGAAAACCAGAAATTTTGGAAATTATACTGGTCTATTTCATTTCAACCGGATGTTTTCAAACTAATTGAAAAAAAAATTGATGCTTTACTAGGTCCCATGACAAAGATGACGGTAGAATATTTACGAAAACAAGGCTTTGAGAAACCTGAAATTGAAGCCATGATTTTTGGGGCCGCTCTTGATGGCATTGCATTGGACTATATTATGAAACCAGATATATATCCCATTGATATTGTTCTTGAAGAAATTATTGCAAGATATTGTAAATAAATTATTTATATTATGAAAAACAGTTTTATAACTATGCTTCTTTGCTGTGCTGGAATGGTTTATTCGCAAAATGCAACGGACATTGTAAAGAAAGCAGATGCAAAAATGAAAGGGGAAAAAACAAGTACCAGTACCATGACCATGAAAATTATCAGGCCAACATGGGAACGAACCATCGTTTTTAAAAGCTGGACAAAAGGAACAGAATATTCACTTGCCCTTATACTGGAACCCAATCGCGAAAAGGGCCAGTCTTTTCTAAAATATAAGAATGAAATGTGGAGTTGGAACCCAAATATAAACCGTGTAATTAAACTGCCCCCTTCGATGCTTTCAAGCGGCTGGATGGGTTCAGATTTTACAAATGACGACCTGTTGAACGAATCATCTATTGTAGTAGATTACAATCATTCTATCGAAAGCTCTGAAAGCATATCAGATAAAAGCTGTTATAAGGTTTTATTAATACCAAAAGAAGGTGCCCCGGTTGTTTGGGGGAAAATTTTAATGTGGATTTCAAAAGACGATTTCTTGCAGCTTAAAGTTGAATACTATGACGAAGATGATTACCTGGTGAAAACAGAACTGGCTTCTGAAATTAAAAGTATGGACGGACGCAAGATACCTACTAAATTTGAACTTATCCCAGCCGATAAAGAAGGCCATAAGACTATGATTACCATTGACTCGGTTGAATTTAACAAAGAAATTCCCGAAAGTTTTTTTACACAGCAGAATATGAAAAAAATTCGATAAACCAACGAATATGAAAATATATATATTGGCATGGAGAAACCTTTGGAGAAACAGAAGAAGAACTACGATCACCTCGGCTTCTATACTGTTCGCAGTGTTTTTTGCCTTGGTTATGAGAGCTTTTCAGCTAGGATTTTACGACCATATGATGAAAAATGCCATTGAATCTTTCTCTGGTTTTTTACAGATACAACAAGAAGATTATCAATACGACCAATCGTTTGAGAACACTTTTGTATACGATGGATCATTGACTAATAATATTTTTAGCCATGAAGAAGTTAAGGTCGCCGTACCTCATCTGCAGGCAGGTGCGTTAGTATCTACCGGCAACTATTCAAAAGGTGCCATGATCATGGGTATTGATCCTGAAAAAGAACAGGGCATTTCAGATCCTGCAAAACGGATTGTAAAATACAGGTTTACATCGGATTTAGTTGATTCAATGCAACAATTGGATTTACCGGAAAAAATTAAAAAAAGACTTAAACTAATCCAATATAAAAGTTATACCAACGCAAATTCAATTGCCCTCGATCTGGAAATGGATGAAAAGGATACAACAAAATATTTGTCATCAATCAGGATGATCTCTCATTACTATGGAGAAACTATAAAACCAGAAGATAACGGAGTGTTAATTTCAGACAAACTGGCCAGGTATTTAAAAATTAACCCCGGAGATACGTTGATAATCCTCGGACAAGGTTATCAGGGTGCTTCTGCAGCAGGGCTTTACCCGGTAAGGGGTATCGTAAAAATTCCTAACCCGGAACTTGACAGTAAATTGGTCTATATGACACTTGCAGAAGCCCAATATCTGTTTAATATGTATGACCGCGTAACTTCGCTTGCTGTAAATCTTCATGATAACAGTAAAAAGAATATGCTAAAAGTGCAAAAAGAACTAAACCAGGATTTAAAAGAAGATGGTCTGGTAGTACGAAACTGGACTGAATTTAATAAAGTTTTACATCAGCAAATTGAAGGAGATAATAAAAGTGGTAAAATCATGCTGGGACTTTTATATTTTGTAATCTTTTTTGGCATTTTCGGTACTGTATTGATGATGATCCATGAAAGACTGCGCGAACTGGGCGTGATGATTGCCATCGGCATGCATAAAGTAAAGCTATTAAGAATGTTTATATATGAAATGTTTTTTATTGGCATTTTAGGTGTAATGGCCGGGATTGTCATGAGTTTGCCCGTATTGTATTTTGGTCATAACAACCCTATCAGGCTCCAGGGTGAGATGGCGCAGATGATTGAAGACATGGGATTTGAAGCGGTAATACCCTTATCATGGGTAGATACTTATGTACTTTGGCAGGGCATTGTTGTTACACTAATGGTAGTGCTCTCATGCCTGTATCCTTTGCGCAAAATATACCAGATGAAATCAGTTGATGCTTTACGTACGTAACATTTAAAACGAAAAACTATGATAATTTCTATCGGATGGAAAAATATTTGGCGAAACAGGACCAGGAGCCTGGTAGTGATCATCGCTGTATTACTCGGAATATTTGGTGGGGTCATGGCCGCGGGTATCACAACCGGATGGATTTCGCAGCGATTACAAGATAGTATACATAAAGAAATATCCCATGTTCAGGTACATAATCCAAAATATATGAACAATGAAGATGTTAAAAGCTATATACATAATTATGACAGCCTGACATCAACCCTTGATACAATGCAAAATGTGGTAGCCTATTCACTAAGAACAAAAGTTTTTGCCTATGCACAAACCGATTGGGGCAATGCAGGTATAATGTTAAAGGGTATTGATCCTGAAAAGGAAAAACAGGTATCACAACTTTACAAAAACATTATTGAAGGTGACTATTTTGAATCTGACAAAGGGACCGCTTCAATTGTTATCGGTAGTAAAATGGCAGAAAATTTGAAACTTAAAAACTTTCAAATTACCGAAGAAAAACTGAATAAAATTGATTCATTAAATATGCCGGATACACTGATTGCCAAATTATCTAATGTAAAAAGAAAAAGGTTCCGTAACGAGAAAGATTTTTCTGATGAATTGGCCAAAAACCTGAATAAAGCCGAGATGAAAGAATACGGAACTCATCTTATAAGCTACTTTTCATTTTTCCGGCTTGGGACGAATGTAAATGTAACCCTGCAATCTTTAAATGGCCCCCTGGTACGTCCTACGTTTAAAGTCAGGGGTATTTATCAAACCTCAAATACTATGTTTGATGGTTTCAATGCCTTTGTTAAACGCGATGAACTAAACAAACAATTAGGACTCGGTCCAGCAAAAGTACATGAAATAGCCATCATAAGTATTGATAACGAAGCGGGACACAAATTGGCTGAAACACTTTTAAAAATATATCCGGACCAAAGTATTTTATCATGGAAGGACATCTCACCCGAACTAGCCATGTATGCTGATTTTGGCAAGTTGTTTAACTATATTTATGTAACCATAATTTTATTTGCCCTGGCTTTTGGTATTATTAATACCATGTTGATGTCTGTGCTCGAACGCATTAAAGAACTGGGTATGCTTATGGCTATAGGCATGAACAAAAAAAAGGTTTTCGGCATGATAATGATTGAGTCTATTTTCCTGAGCTTAACTGGTGCAATGGCAGGCATGATTTTCAGTGGTATTTTAATAGTAATACTGGGAAAAACCGGAATAAATTTTGGTATGTGGGCAGAGGGTTTCGAAGCACTTGGCTATGCCTCGGTAGTGTATCCAAAAGTTACGGCGGATACCTTTGCCGGTATCACACTATTAGTGATTTTCACCGGTATAATCGCATCTATTTGGCCGGCACGCAAAGCGTTGAAATTAAATCCGGCAGATGCAATCAGAAGTGATATGTAAAATAGTAAACCAAACGTTAAAGCATTAAATACAATATTATGAAAGTTATAGATATAGCAAAGGTACATAAAGTGTATAACGATTCAGAAGTACAGGTACACGCAGTAAACGGAATCGACCTCTCATTTGAGGAGGGTGAATTTGCAGCCATTGTAGGGCCATCAGGATCAGGAAAAACAACATTGCTTAATTTACTGGGCGGGCTTGATTCCCCAACCAGTGGTGAAATTACGATTGGTAATACTAAAATTCATGAGTTGTCCCCTTCGGAACTTATTGATTTCAGATTATATAATATTGGATTTGTTTTCCAGGCTTATAACCTGATACCTGTTTTAACAGCCAAAGAAAATGTTGAATTTATCATGAACCTTCAAGGTATGCCAAAAGAAGAAAGGGACAAACGTACTATCTCACTGCTTAAAGAAGTTGGGTTGGGTGACCGTATTGACAGCAGGCCAAGCCGTTTATCAGGTGGACAACAACAACGTGTAGCCGTGGCCCGGGCCCTTGCTTCAAAACCAAAATTTGTGCTTGCCGATGAACCTACCGCCAACCTTGATTCAAAAACAACAGAAAATTTGTTGGATATTATGGAAAAACTAAATCGCGACGAGAATATTACTTTTGTTTTCTCAACCCACGACGCAAGGGTGGTAAAAAAAGCCCGTAGGGTAATCACCATTGAAGATGGCAAAGTGATCAAGGATGAAGTGGTGAGAAATTAAAGACGGATTTGAAAATGTGGTAATGTACTGATTATTTGATCCCGATTCGTTCCTTTCGGACAGGTTGTGCTTATTAGTTGATGGCCTAATAGATTGATTAATAGAATTCTTTCTTACTATTGCATGTAAATGGTAATTGTCATAAAAAGACTTGGATTAATTATTCAAAAACTTCATATATTTTTCAATATATCCCAAGAAAAATTAAAAGAGAAAAACCAAATTTTTAACATGTAGATTGTTAAACCTGCCAATATAACATTATCCCTTCTAATAGATATAACCCTACAAAACCTCCACCGGTGTTTCTTCCTTTTCTGCCTTCATTGAATTTAGAAACTGTTCATTACTTTGTAACTGGTGCATTAATGTTTCTATTTCGTTAATTTTCTTTTTCTCAAGACGTGCTTGTTTTCTGTAACCAAAGTTGCTGGCAAGGTAGTAAACAGGACTAAATGAATTGGCCCAAAATCTGGCCAATATGCTTGATAAGGAAAAAAACTTAACCTTGGCATTTATTTTACCAACCTGAAGCTCAACAGGGGACATATTTTTTGGTTTAAACACCACGGTATGATGATCATAATGTTCCCATCGCTCGTTTATAAGCCGGTTTTGTTTTTTCAAATCGTCAAATGTTTTTGTTCCCGGATAAGGGGTCAATATATTTAACGACGCGATACTTATTCTATTTTTACGTAAGAATTTCAGCGTTTTTTCAAAAATATCCGGGGTATCTTCATCAAATCCAAAAATTACCGAAGCCATAATGATAATTTTCATTTTTCTTATTTTCTTCAACGATTTTTCTGTTTCCCGAATATCATTCGATAATTTTTTAAGATTTTTAACTTCATTTTCCATTACACTTTCCAACCCAATAAAAAGTCCCCGACATCCACTTTTTGCTGCAAGTTTCATCATCTCCGTATCGTTTGCAAACGAGATTGATGATTGTCCGATCCAATTTATTTTCAAGGGAATAAGTGCATTAAACAACTCCCGGGCATATTTTCTATTACTAATAATATTATCATCAAGAAAAATAAAGTTTTTCGCTTTTGATTCAACAATGTCCCTTACTGCATTTTCTATGGGAATGTGCTTGATTTTTTTTCCAAAAATATCAGAAACACAACAAAAATCACAATTATATGGACACCCTCTTGTTGTTAAAACCGGTACTAAATTAAACATTTGTTTTTTCGAAATTGACGAAAAATCTTTTGGGATATACCGGGTTAAATCCGGATCAGGAACATGATACCGTTCTTGTAAGCAGTTATTCTCGATATCAGAAAGCACAGTTTCCCACACTCCTTCCGCCTCACCAATAACCACGGCATCTGCGTACTGTAAAGCTTCATCAGGTAATATTGTTGGGTGGATACCTCCCATTACAATGGTTTTGTTTCTTTCTTTAAAGGCAGTGGCAATTTTATATCCACGACTGGCATTGGATGTCATGCAACTAATAGCTACAACATCGCAATCCTGGTTAAAATCTATCTCCTGATATTCTTCTTCTATAATTTTTACCTTGTGTTTTTCCGGGGTCAAACCTTGCAATATAAATAAAGCAAGTTGTGGAATTAATATCCCTTTATTGGAATAAACATGTGAATCGCGTCTCGGAGAAATCAACAATATTTTCATATATGATTTTACTTTTTGTTGAATAAATGAATTTAACAAACGTATTAAATTCATATGTTATTAAATAAATGTACGGTTAAAAAATGAGGAAAAATAATATTTTGAGGAAAATCAAAAAGTTTTTACTGCTTTTATGTAAGTCATGCCATTATGCACATTATTGAATTCTGTTTCGAACCCGGCGTAAATAAGGAAATCGGTGATCATACTTGTTGTTATACGCACTTTATAATAACTACTTACTTTTTGTTTCCAACCCACACCGTTTTTTTCATTCAACAAATCGGTAATTTTAACCTTATCTTCAAAATACTCTAAAAAACACGTATGTACACGAGTTTCATCGCTTCTTACCGGAATAAAACGCTTTTCATCTTCCAGTTCCTTTGCATAATCCCGAAATGAAAGGTAAAAAACTCCTTCATCGCCCAAAATTGTTGAAATATCAAAAATAAATTGTCCAACCTCATCAACAGAATCAAGATGTGAAATAGTATCCCCACCACATACAATTAACCCGGGAAATATATGTTTTTTCCGGGCAATGTTTCGGATGTCATCATTAATAATGTTAATAGGTAAATTAGCTGCATTATTTTTTAATTCTTTTAATAATTGTGAATTAAAATCAACAGCGGTGACTTCATAACCCATTTGGGCAAGGGGGATGCTATATATGCCGCTTCCCGCACCAAGATCAATAGCGGTTTTATTTTCAATTCTATCAAGATTATAACTAAACATTAATTCTTGTTGTTTATTACAACAAGTTGCAAAGTCTCCCATCATCCAGGCATAAATATCAGCCAAATGAGTTTCATAGTGATCCTTTACATTCATTAACCTTTTGTATTAATAAACAAAACTAATTTATATAAACTATATACCTCCACCCGGGTATGCATTTATTTAATCTAAGGTTAGCCAGCAGTTAATGAAACATAGTACCTTACAACCTTGTTTCAGATGCAAAATTATACAGTATTAACTAAAAAAACAAGTTACAATTTTTATTGAAAAATTAAAAATCTGGCTAATATTTTTTCTTTTTTAGAAAAATCATTGTTTTCAAAGAAAATTTATCAAACCTACAAAATCAATACAAAAGTCTTTTAAAATATTTATATGAAAGATATTATTGGGCTATATGACAAAATTCACGTTTCTTACTATTTAAAAACGAAAGACGCGAAAAACACAAAAAGAAAATTGCACCGAAGATATACCTTTTTTCGTGTCTTTTGCGTTTTTAGTAGTTAATACAATAATTATCATAGCCCTACAAGGAAGACCACTTCCCAGCAATTGAGATAAAAGGGAATTTTGAAGTAAACCCTATTATTGTTTGTAATGTATTTATATGCACTACTTATTTTATATTTAGTACTACCCCACCACCAAACACACCACTAACCTTACGTGGATAAATTTGCAATAATTGATTTTCTCCTTCTACAAAAGGCCTTTTCAAAAAATCATTTCCATAAACAAATACATTTAGTTTATCATTCATAAAGGTTTTTTCAATTTTAAAATTCATGATAAACCGGTTGTCGAATTTACCTCCAATTAACGTTGTATTTCCCCCTTCGCCAAACAGGGGCTCAAAACGTTGAAGTTCCTCCTGAAAATTAGGAAAAGCCGTGCTATATTTTACAAAAAAAGCACTGGCGTATGCTGTGGAAACCGATAAATAAAGATCTTTGGTAATATTATAGTATGTTTTTAATTTAAGCGTATGCTTGGGTAGCTGGGGATAATCCTCATCAATAAGATCAAGCATTTCAGACGGCAAGTCATCAATCTCAAAATCATTGTTTTCTTTTAATTCCTCGTTGTATGTGAAGTAATTGTGTGATATTTCTAATTTCCAATCTTCGGATATTTGTGTTTTAAACATAGTTTCAATACCCATGTTATACCCTTTTACATAATTTCCATAATAATAAGGATCGATCATTTCACCTGGTCTGGTTATTGATTCAATCCTACCAATACTTACCGGAGAATTTCCTACACCATTTTCAACCAGCGTATAATATATATTTGTTTCAACTGATATTTTATCATTTTGATTAAACCGTATACCAAGCTCAAAATTTTTAAAAGAAGTAGGTTCTGTATTTGGGCCATTAATGGCTGAAATATTTACATTGCCACCAGGATATTGATTTTCCAGTTGTTGGTTGGTTTGTTGATCAATTACCTGCATTCCTTCAATGCTTTCAATATAATTTGTTGCTGAAGCTGAAGCTGTGGCATCGTCTGCCCCCTGATCTATTGCATTTTGATATGCTGTAGCATACACCTGAAACTCAACAAGGGGATAAACAATGGGATACATGGCTGAACTGTTCGCCCTGAAAATATCGAGCTCAACATTGGTAAGGTTAAATCCGGGTGTGGTGTATGACTGGGTAAAACCTCCCCATAACGTTAAATTTTGTGTAGGTATAAAGCTTACTTTTGCCATTGGGGAGAAATAAAATTTGTTGTTTATAAGGCTGAAATTTTCACCTTTTATCCCAAGATAAAAATTAAATTTTCCGTCATTAAATGCTATTTTATCCTGAATAAAAAATCCCTTAAGGTTTTCGTTTGTTTTAGGATTAATAAACGCAATTGATGCTATTTCTTCCCAATCCATATTATAATTAACAAAACGATAATTCCCCCCGAAGGAAAGACTGTTTATGCCAAATTCAATATTATCCTGAATTTCAAAATCAACGATACCATTGTTTCCATGATATCCACCACCGCTTACATATTCGCGGTTTTCGTGATTAGCTGAAACCCTAAAAAACATATTATGGCTTTTCTTAAATGAATAATCAACCTGGAAATTACCCGTAATTCTTACTTTATCATTATTTGAAAAGAAAATACTATCCGAAGCAAAAGGTTTGATTTCTCCATCTACTACCTTAAATTCTCCCTCGTCACGTTTAAAAACCTGAAAATATCGATCGTTTTGAAAATTCACTACATGCAAACCTGTTGATAATTTTAACTTTTCAGAAACATCAAACTGTATTTTATAACCTGCTGTTAGGGTTTTAAATAAATTATCGTTTTCAGTAAAACGATTGGTTATAATTGTTGTTCCGGTGCCATGGGTAACAGGCACTGTAGCTGATTCATTTTCTATTTGATCAATTTGTTCAAATCCTGTAAAATAATCATATTTTGTATATAATGTAGCAGCTATTTTGTCATTTCGTACAGGTGAAAAAACAAAATTTACCGCTGTTCTTCCTGGGTTAACGTATTCAACAGATGTTAGTAATTTACTTTGATTTCTTGACTTTTTTGTAATAATATTCACTATCCCCGAAGCAGAGTTAGCCCCATAGATAGATCCTCCTGAGCCCCTTATGACTTCAATTCTTTCTATTATGTCAACAGGAATATCAAAACTTTCCATGTCGATACTGAAATAAGTAATATCCAGTAAAGGGGTACCATCCAACAAAAATAAAGTAGATTCTTCGTTAACATTTCTGATAAACAGATCTGCATCTTTATAATCATTGGCCACGGCCCAAATGCCCGGCACATGTTCACGAAGCAAATGCATCAAATTTTGTGCTGATGACCTTTTAATATCTTCACTTGTAATAACATACAAAGAGGAAGGTACATCCTGTAACCTTTCGGCCTTTTTTGATACGGATGTTATTTCCATATTTAATAAATCTTCAAACGAAATTTCAAGTAATTCCTCAGTGCTGGATTCTTCCTGCGAAAATATTTTACCGGTAAAAAATATAAATATTAGAAATGTGATACCAAATCTTCTTATTAATCTTCCTTTCATAATTTTTCCATTTATTTTTTTCAATATTTTTTATGAGCAAGGTTTATTAGGGTATTGCTAACTTTTAAACCTTTGGATTCGGCATTGGACATTTTAATTTCAAAAGCAAGTTTATTGCTGTTCATAACGAAACATATGGCCGCACCCTCCTCAATAGTTCCATCCTTATCAGTAACTATTAAAACATTTTGATCAATGGTTTTTTCAACTATCTCTTTTATCTCTTCCGTTTTGTTGCCACAAACAAAAAGAATATTGCAAGTTCCCAAATCCACTAAATTGTTCGATCTTGTTACCTTAATTGACTTGCCGATGACAGTCTTTGATCTGGAAATATTTTCCAATTCTGAACTTACTTTATCGTCATTCCCATAAATACCGATAATAAATTCAGTACCGTTGTAGGCTTCAGGCCAATCAACATAACGGGTGAAATTAAAGATATAGGCGGCTTTAAATTTTTCTATCTGAGCAAAAGATCTTGATACAGTAAGAATAAAAAACATAAAAAACAGGGTACGCTTCATTTTATTTATAAACATTTAATTCCTCTTTTCCAATTACTCCATCATTATACTTTAAACAAACCTATTGGTTTCAAAAATTTAATAAAACAGCATATATGCGCAAATATGTTTTAGTTTTATTGTAAGACCATTTAGGTAAAATCAACCACCTAGCAGCAGGCTTATGAGGTATGCCAGAAGAAATAAGAAAATCTTTTCACCCCAAGGTGCGGGGAATAAGGATCCAGGATCCCGATTGCATGGCATCGGGATCAGTTTGACTTAGTAATTTCTGTTCACTATCGTTTCTAAAATCACAGTCTCACTGATTTAACAACTGTGGGTATCCGGAAACTTTTTAAAAAAATCAAAATAATTAGCAGGATTAAGTATGTAAGGACTTAATCCGGTAACAAAACTAAAAGTCAATAATTAACGTTTTAATTTTATCACATCAAGAGTGCATATGCAAACCAAAGCATTGGTGCCTGCCCGTGTAAATCACCAATAATACGGGGGCGGTCAATATAGTATTGGGTATTATCACCTTTTCCGGTTCCAATGCATACTTCTGTAACATCGCCTTCCTCGTTAATGTATCCGGTTAGTGCATTCCAGGCTTTTATGTATGCTTTTTCATAATTCCGGCCTTGTAAAAAACCTTTTTTATTCCCAAGGGCCATTGCATATCCAAACATTGCTGTTGACGAGGTTTCTTTCCATGATGAATCCACATCAATAAGCTGTCGCCACATACCATCCGAAGCCTGGTAGTTTATTAAAGCATTCATCATTTTCAAATACGCCTGATGAATGTTGTTATAATATTTGTGGTTTTCAGGTAATTCAGTCAGCAACTCGGCTAAACCGGCAGCCACCCATCCATTGCCCCTTCCCCAGTGAAAAGGTGAACTTTCCCCATGATAAAATAATCCGTTAGATTGCTGCAGTTTATTTACGTAAGCATTTATTTCCTTAGCCGCCCTGTCTAAATAAAAACTGTTACCAGTAATCCGATAGGCCTGTACTTGTAAACTACCTATCATCCATATATCATCAATCCAGTACCTGGTTTGCCATGTTAACCCTTCCGGTGTAAGTGTATCCCACTGCACATCGGCCAGATATATTCCCTGTTGAAGAAAACGTTTTTCCCCCGTTTGCTTATATAGTTCTAAAGGTAAAATGCCATAAACATTGGCATCAACATGGTTGGCCGTATTTTTAACACTATCCGTTATAACTTTTAGATACCGTTTATTCAACTTTTCCAAAATAAGGGTATCATTTAACAATGCTGCCATTCTAACTGCTCCAAAACCAGCACATGCTTCTGCATAATGAACCGATTCCTGGCCATGGTAAGCTGTTGTTACAATATTTCGTTTTAACAAGTTATTTATTAATACAATACTAACTTCTTCAGGTGAATTTTTTTCACCTTTTGCAGGAATTCGGGTACAAGAAACATTGATAAGCAGAAAACACAGGTATGCAATACCGCAAATTAACCTGGTTATTAAATTAAGATTCTTTATATTTTTCACACGAATATATTTTTAGTTAAACATTAATTTTCAATTATATGCAGTTAATACATAAACATTGGCCTTTTTTACATGTGGAACCCACATGTTTAATCATGCCTTTGTAATGTATGCCAGTGCATGAGGGTTTTACTAGAATAAAATTTAATCAAACATCTGTTGTTATAATAAAATATATTTAGCAATAGTAATCGTTGATCACGGAATATCCCCCGAAAATTCGGGGCAGGCAATGTTTTGTTCATGTCTTTTCTGTGAAGGTCAGTGCATGGATGTTTCATATTATTTGAATTCTTTATAAATACAAGATAGTGTTTTCTATTAAAACCTGCGAATCAATCTGATTTTTATTGAAACAACATAAAAATTAAAAGTATAATTTACAGTACTACCTATTATTCGTAACTAATTTTTAATGAAATTAGAAGAATTATGCAATTCAATTCATAAAATGTTTTAATACCTTTGCTCATTCATAGTCAAATGGTAGTTAGTATGTTTGAAATTGAGCGTAAGAAATTAAAACCAAGCAAGAAGGACAGGAAAGATATGATCCAGTATATAAACCTGCAACTTGCAGCATTGGGCCAACCATTATTCATTGATGAACGTGATACCAAATCGAAACTTTCCAATGCCAAATTTCTGGAATTAACCGAAGGATTAATAAAAAGTTTCAAGGAAAAATCAAGATTGCTATCAAATCATCTCTCACCAGTAGATACAAGGATACAGGATTATATTGATGAATACCTGGCTGATATAGATATCGGTAAACAAATACACTTCCCAAATAATACATTTGTATTAAACCAGGAAGGCCTGGCCCGGGAAGTAAGTTTACCGCCTAATGGAAACACTTTTAAAAACAATTTGGTATCATCATACCGTTTAAAGCAAGGCATTCTAAACAATCCTGTTAAGGATAAAAGGACCACCAAAGGAACATTTCATATTGTTGAAGGAGGATTGCCAGTGCCACTGGATAAAAAAGAAGTTCCAAAAGTTGCTTTTGCAAATATGTTACATGCTGCATTAAATCCGCCCGAAGAACTTAATATATTACCATTTACTTCAAACCAGCCCGAAAAAGCAAAGGTAATGGTTTCATTGCTTACCCGGCCGGTAATTTGCCCTGAAGTTAAGGGGGTAACCCTTGAAAAGAGTATGGAGGTGCGTTTTTTTGCCCCTGGAAGTTTAGTAAGCAATCTTGATTTTGTAGAATCTATTTTTGGCAATGCCGGTGACCATAACCTTGCAATTAACGATGCTGCCCTTGACATTGAGCACTGGAGCGGACATACCGGCTGTATTGTTCTCGCACCACAGTTGACCCAACTTAAAAAGAAAGATATTGGCCTGCCCCATTTCGATCACGCTACTGACCGTCAGCGGAAAGATGGTATGTGCTGGAAAAACGAAAACGAGCTATACAATGATGGCAGCGCTTTTAAGGTAACATGCCGGAATGATAAGGGGGTTGTTATTACTCTTATTGGTGATAATTATTACGGTTATTCCAAAAAAGAAATAAAAACCCAGATCAGCTACGCTGCAAATTTGTATGGTTTGGTTGAAGAAGAACACGCCGGAGGTGCTATTGCTTTCCCACGTGGAAATATGAGTGAAAAGCTTTTTGGATTGGCTTTTACTGCAAAATTTAAAAACGATTACAATTTTGAAGATGTTAAAAAATTACTAAAAGACAGAATACATATCTTTTCTGAAAATTATGCGATTGACAAAAAATATCCAAACATAATATACATTCCTGAATATGCTGACATTGATATCACCCGAAACAGTGTTTTCTGGATGATTAACAACAAAGAATTTTCTTTAAAACTATCCCCGCAAAAAATATATGTTCACCCAACGGGACATAAATTTCAATTGGTGAAACACCCAAAAGAAAACCTTTGGAGAATTATCGACACGGCCCCCGAAGGAATGTTTTGTCACAAACCTTGTACTGTATCGGGTGGAGGAAAATCAGAGATTTCCAAATCAATGCAAAATGCGATTAAATATGGGTCTTTCTACATAAATAATCTAGCTGAAGATGAGAAACTGGCGGATGTAATAATAAATTATGACTATTCTACCAGATGGAAAGATCCCTGGCCTGATGGAGGCCCTTCCCGTCCTTTTTTAAGTCCGGAACGCACCCTGGGGTCTGCGGTAAAACTTCTTACCCCCTCCGATCAGTACAGTGACGAATACAATTCCTGGTTAAAGGGGTTACCGGAACATGTTAGGGCTTTGGCCCTTTTTATTAAACGATTGTACCGTAACGATGAAAGTACAGGTAACTGGAAGCAACATATAAATGTTGATATTGTTAACGGACGTGAAGGAAATGCTTTGATATACAAACATAATAAAATTGCAGCCAGTTATGTAAGAATTGGTTTTAACCAGGATGACAAATGGTTTTTACACAAGCTTCGTTCCGACTTTATCCCAAGCTTGAAAATCCAAATGGAAGATGATATTTCCGCAACCATCACATTACCTGCCGAACAAGTAAAAAACCTCAACCCGGAGTACACAAACCAAAGTATAAAATTTACAGAAAACTGTGAGTACCATTTGTTTCAACGACCAGATGAAGCCATAAACAGGGGCTATGATAAAGCCGCTGAACGTGATTTGGTAAATGATAATACCTTTTTAACCAATTATGAACCACTTACCAAAGATGACGTTATTGAAATTTTTGAGGATGCCATTAATTTTGAAAAATATACAAAACCTGTTAAAGAATATATCAAAAAGGTAGTTGAAAGTGATAAGGATGATTATTACGTATTACCATCGCACACCAGGTTAGTTGATGGTGTACCTACTAACAACCCGCGTTATCTTGAAAGAAACAGGTTTAAAAAAGAAAACCAGGAAAGTTACCTTGCTGAGATAGGTATTCGTTTGCACCGGAAAATTGCACCGGAAGATCATGTGAACCATCCGGTAAATGCAGTTTTGCCAGGTAGAAGAAATAATCCGGTTGACAAGGAAAAAGGGATTAGGCCGTTAAGTGTATATAATCCAATCCATTATCAGGAACTTCCTGAATTATTTATGGATTTTATTTGCAGTTTAACAGGTAAATCTCCCTCAACCACAGGTGCAGGTTCAGAAGGTGCACTTACAAAGGGGCCTTTTAATATGTTGGTACCTACTACAGACCTGAACAATGCCTTGTTGTCTTATATTTTAACCGAATACCAGGGATTCAGTTCTGCTGCGGGGTACATTGGCCATGAAAACCGTTTTGATCATGATATCAGTATATTGATCCCGGAAATATGGGCCCGGTTAATGCCCGAAGACAGGGACGCCAAAACATTGATAAAGCACCAATGCCTTGAAAAACTAGAAGATTTTGAATACAAAGGCAAAAAAGTACTGGCCAGCCGTTTAGGATATCGTATTACCGAAAAATTTGCATTCAGATGTATGAACCGTTTGTTTGATGAACCGCTAGCCGTTTTTAACAACCATATGCTGAAACCTGAATTGCAAAGTATGGAAGATTTTGTTGATGGCATAGATAATATTATTGAAGCACAACAAAAAGTGGCCCAACGCTATTTTGAAGATAACAGTGTTGAAGCCGCCATACCACCTCTAAAAATATTGTTCCATATTATGGCTTATGGAAATTACCATGGCAAGGACATAAGTGACCCAACATTACGTGATCAATTTAACCGAGATAATGTAATAAAAAGCGAATGGTACAAAGAAAGGCTAAAATTGAAACAAGAACGGGACATTACATTTTATAAAAAACAAATAAAATATCTGGAAAATTTTATTGAAAATCCTGAAAACAAAAGCATACTGGATGAGCTGGATATTTGTGAACGTCATGTTAAAGCAAAAGAATTGTTAAAACATGTTCAAAATAATGCTTATTTGGAAAGCTTAATGGGTACTATTGGAGCAGATCCTTTGTTTAAAGGTTGAATGTTAATGTGTTAATTTGAGAATGTGCTAATTTTCAAATTTTTTTGGCATTTTCTTGTTTAGGTATATTACTTTTCAATTTATTCATTACTTCTTTTTTATAATTTCTTCCAATAGTTAATATTGTTGAACCCAGTTCAATTTCATTGTAACTAAAATTCAATATTTTGTCTTTGTTTACTATGAAAGAACGGTGAACCCTTATGAAAATATCAGGAAGACGGTCGTTTAACCGGCTGATTTTTTCTTTGCTTACAATTTCTTTTCCTGCTTTGGTATTAACTTTTATATAATCTGCCATACTTTCAATAAAAACAATTTCATCATAAGGTATTCTCATTTTTTTTCTGTTGGAAATTATCTCCAGAAAACCTCTGTCTTGTTTTTCTTTTTGTATGTTGAAAGCATTAATTTTTAATTGATGAATGTTTAATTGTTTTAACATGATCAAAAAAGAAGAAACAAATACAATCAGGTACATAACGAGGGCCAGCAACAGTATATCCCTTGACCTGGGATCTACATCTTCAAAATTCATATTTACCATATACACGTATGAAAAAAATACCACGATCATTTGTAAATACAACGAGATCACGATGGTGTAAAACAGATAAAGTGAAAACAGTACATATTCCTTTTTTAAAAGAAAACGTGGGACAAGAACATAATTAAAAAAATAGGATGTGCCCATAACAACCGGCAATAACATACTTACAAAAAACATGGCATGTAGGTTGTTTTGCCATGATCTTCCAAACAAAAGAAATAACATTAGCCAGACAACCAGCCAATAAATAAAATGTATAAACGGACTTGAAATTTTTGAATTCATTTTAAATCATTTCACGCCAATTTCGATAAAAATTCCGAAATATCTAAATACCATCGACAAACAACCTCTGAGCAAATGGATATGACCTTGTACATTTTTCGGTTGAACCTTTATTTTGATATTCATATTAATCACTTAAATTTATGTATTATGAAAACATTATTTTTATCTGGCGGACCTTTTTTTATGAGTTTGTTGACTATTTTATTGGTTGGTACGGTTGCTTGGGCATTTTATCATTTTATCAACCTGCAAACTAAAGGCACCGAAATCAGTGAAGCTTCTTTAAAAAACCTGGCCAAAACAAAACATATTGGCTTGTTTGCCATGATTATTGGTATATTAGCCCAGTTACTGGGTCTTTATGCGGCTTTTCAAGCTATTATTGAAGCTGCCGATGTTTCTTTTGGTATTGTTGTAAATGGAATTAAAGTTTCAATGATTACCACACTTTATGGAATTACAATTTATTTAGTTTCATTACTTATTTGGTTTATCCTGGATTCACTAATGAGAAAAAAAATTCAGGTATAACATCGAATTGATTTTTGGTTATTACAACAAAAATCCCGTTTTACTTGTTTAAAGGGTAGTATTGGTGAATTAAAAGTTATAGAACCTGTAATTGCCATATTGCCCTTTGAAAATTTATCTGAAGAAAACAATCTTCAAATGATTTGTAATGGATTTTCTTACGATCTTCAAATGGAACTATCACGCTTTAGGCAATTTCAAATAAAAAGTGCCGATTTTGTCCAAAAAGATATTGCCCGATATGAGGATTTCATTGAAAATTCGGATTACCTGATCAGGGGATCGTTCAGAAGTTATAATAACATCGTGCGTATTAATGCTCAGTTACTTGAAAGTAAAAGTAACAGGCTGGTTTGGAGTGAACGTATTGAAGATAATATTGATTCCCTTTTTCTTATTCAGGAAAATTTGTTGCAAAAGCTAACTGTATCACTTCAGCAGCAATTAAATATTGATCTGCTGTCAGCAGGTAAAAGAAAATCAACATCAAATTATAAAGCCTATCAATTCTGGTTATATGGCTTCAACGAATTGAAAAAAGGAAGTTATAAAAGTGACCTAAAAGCCCGTGAATATTTTGAAAAAGCACTTGAAAAAGACCCCGAATATAGTTTGGCATGTTCAGGCATGTCGTTAACTTATTTTAATGAATGGAGTTGTCAGTTATGGGACAGGTGGGAATTAAGCCAGAAAGGTGCAAAAACATGGGCAGAAAAAGCATTACAACTGGATGACCAGAATTACATAGCCAACCTGATCCTGGGAAAGGTATTGCTTTTTGAATGGAACTTTGACAAAGCGGAAATATTTTTAAAAAAAGCCCTCCATTTAAATCCAAATGACCCTTTCAATATTATTCAAATAGCCAGTAGTTTTGTATATCTAGGATTTTTAGATGAAGCTGAAAGATTATATCTGAAAGCACTTGAAATTAACCCTTTAAACGAAGATCATTATCACCCTGTTGGTGCATTAATTTATTTTGAAAAAGGTGATTTTGAAAAATGTATTTCAACAGGTATAAAATATAATGATATGGCCTGGGTTGATTATCCTGCAATGATGGCTGCCGCTTATTTTTATTCTGGCAGTAACGAAAAAGCCTTTATTTACTGGAACCAATACCTGAAAGCATTTGAAGAGAAAATTTCAAAGAAAGTTGTAAGTGTTGAAAGGGATGCTCTGGAATGGATAATGGAGATTAATCCGTACAACTACCGGAGCAAATATCATGATTTTTGGAGCTATATCCAATCATCAAAAAAGCTTACGGTTGAAATGTCAGGATTAAGAAAGGTTGAAAATGACAATTATTACAACGTTTTCAAAAAGAAGGATAATGTCTGGACTTTTACTTATTTAAAAAAAACAGTACAACTAACCGATGCGAAAGGTTTTGGCGACATAGCCAGATTGCTGGAAAATCCGGGCAAACAATTTCATTGTAATGAATTGATAGGAGGTGGCATTGTGGAACATCAAACAGAAGTATTTGATGAAAAAGCCAAGCGAGAATACCAAAGAAAAATTCTTGAATTACAGGAAGATATCCGATCGGCAGAAGAAAATAACGATTCGGGTCAGTTGACATTATTTCAACATGAATATGAACAGCTTTTGCATCACCTGGAAAGTTCGCTGGACTTAAGGGGTAAAAAGCGTTATTTTCAACGATCAAATGATAAAGCAAGGTCTGCCGTAACACAAAGAATAAAAGGATCTATAAAAAAATTTGAAAAAACACATCCCGAATTATATAAACATCTTCGTTTATCGGTGAAAACAGGCAATTTTTGTTCATATGAGCCTGAAAACCTTACCATTTGGGAGATTTAAAATATATTTCTTACAATCCTTCGTTTGTTGCAGGTTTTCTGTTCATCATTCTGTAAAATTCTTTCAATTCTTCTTTTCTACCATTGTCCAAATCATGCCATCTGATTCCTTGTATGGCCCCTTCAAGGGCATATAACATATTAATACAAACCCCGCTATTTTCAATTGTAGAAATTTTTATAATCGTATTTTCACTTCCTGTCATTTTAAGCTCTTGTTCATTTTTTATGCCTATCAAAACAAGTTTTTCAGCAAGCGTTTTTCCGATATTAGGCAATTTTGTCAGATTATTCATAAAATTTAAATTTAATACAAAAATCAGCATAAAGAATTAAGGAACTGTTAAAATTATTTGTTTTTTATTATTTAATAAATTCTTTGAAAGAATAAAAAAAATGTTCTTAAACAGCTTAATGTAAAAACAATTCTTACAATGTAAGATTGAATCTTACGCATTAAGGGTAAACGTTAAAATTTAAATAGTATGAAAAATTTAATTACCATTTTAGTAGACCCTACTGCGATTATTCTTTACATGTACATTGGATTATGGTTGTGGGAAAACATATCTCCCGCAAAACAACTTCCAAAACTGAAAAACTGGAAAATACGAGGTATTGCTTTTTTCCTGTTTAATTTTATTCTTGCATCTGTTCTGCCTTTATTGGTCGATAAACATTTGCTACAATTTCAATTGGTTGATATAAGTAACCAAAACATTTGGTTATCGGCATTTTTTGGTGTTTTTATTTACCAGGGGATTTTATATGCCTGGCACAGGGCAATGCACAGCTCAAATTTTTTATGGAAAGTATTTCACCAGATGCATCATAGTACTGAAAGGCTTGATATTCCAAGTGCATTTTACACCAGCCCCATGGATACAATTGGTTTTACCATGATCGGCAGCATCAGTTTTGTACTCATCGTAGGGTTATCTCCACACGCTGCAACAGTAGCCTTGTTGTTTTTAACATTTTTAAGTTTGTTTCAGCATTCCAATATAAAAACCCCGCGTTGGATAGGATATATTATTCAGAGACCTGAGAGTCACAGTTTACATCATGGTCGTGGTATTCATAAATACAATTACTCCGATTTTCCGATTTTCGATATACTGTTTGGTACTTTTAAAAATCCAGAAAAATTCAACACTGAAACCGGATTTTATGACGGGGCGTCAAACCGCATTATTGATATGTTGATTTTTAAAGATGTAACAAGGCCAACTTATAAAAATTAAAAACATGAAAAACAATAACATATTTACAAATAGCCCCTATTTATTAGATGGTGGATTGGAAACTACCTTGATATATCATGAAGGGATCAACCTTAACCTGTTTGCTGCCTTCGAATTATTGAATCAACAAAAAGGAAGAGAAATACTGAAAAAATACTATTCAAAATACATTGATATTTCCAACAAATTTAACCTCTCTTTTATTCTGGAAACCCCGACATGGAGAGCTAATAAAGACTGGGGATTAATGTTGGGGTACACCGAGCCACAGTTGGATGCTCTGAATTTTGGTGCTATTGAATTTATGCGTGAAATTGCATTAGAAAATAATCTTGAAGCTAACAGGACCCTTATTAGCGGATGTGTGGGTCCCCGGGGCGATGGTTATGAAATTCGAAAAAAAATGACAATCAAAGAGTCTATGAATTATCACAGTCGTCAGGTGGCATCGTTCGCATTAGCAGATGCTGATATGGTATGTGCTTTAACCTTGAACTACAGTGAAGAGGCTATTGGAATTGCTCTGGCAGCAAAAGAAGCAAATATACCTGTTGTGTTATCTTTCACCGTTGAGACCGATGGAAATCTCCCAAGCGGGGAAATAATAAAAGGTGCCATCGAGATGGTGGATTACGAAAGTGGGAATTATCCTCAGCATTATATGATAAATTGTGCCCATCCCAATCATTTTATGTATAAAATGAAGGGCAACGAAAATTGGAAAAAAAGAATCAGGGGAATTCGGGCCAATGCTTCAACCAAAAGCCATGAAGAACTGGACGCATCAATTGAACTTGATGTTGGCGATAGAAATTTGTTGGCATTAAATTACAAAAAAATGAAACAACATTTACCAGAACTGGTTGCTTACGGTGGGTGTTGCGGCACCGACCATAAACATATGCAGGAAATTTGCAAAACCCTTTTTTCATAAATTATCTGTTCTACTTCATAAAAAACCGGTATTGATGTTCAGACCGGTTTTTTTATTATGAAAACAGTTTGTAATTATATCAAATTGATCTCTATAAAATAACTTATGTAAACTATTGATGTTGAATATTGTTACATACTTATATTCATGTAAACTATTCAACTATGAAAAAGATAAAAAAAGAAGATATCAAACAGGAAGTATTTGACATATATGATAGTTACGCACACAACCGTTTAAGCCGGAGAGAGTTTATGAATAAGCTTTCTGCCTATGCAGTGGGGGGAATTACAGTAAGTGCATTGGCAAATTTTTTGTTACCAAATTATGTTAGCTCGCAACAAGTAAAATCCGGTGACAACCGTTTAATATCTACTACTGTTTCTTACGATTCACCAAAAGGAGGTAAGAAAATAAGTGGTCTTTTAGTCAAGCCCGCCAAATCTGATAAAAAAATACCCGGTGTTGTAGTTGTGCATGAGAACAGGGGCTTAAACCCATATATTGAAGATGTTGCCCGCAGGTTGGCTTTGGAAGGGTTTTTGGCATTGGCTCCTGACGCCCTGTCCCCACTGGGTGGGTATCCCGGAAACGATGACGAAGGAAGGGCAATGCAACGTGAAAGGGATAGAAATGAAATGCTTGAAGAT
>JBNLCS010000382.1:0-2138 GCA_050303935.1 Bacteroidales bacterium | reverse complement strand
ACAAAACATACAAGCAAGATAATCAAGAACTGCTTAAAAACAGTTAGGTTTTGTTCAATTAAAGTATGTAAATTGATCGAATAATAGGGGGGGGCAGTTCAATTAAGGGGTGGAATGAACCAGTAATCATTTTTAACCAGTTGATTTGCAATATGTCTTGTTTATAGGGAAAAGAGTGGTTTTCAATACCAATTATTCAAAAACCATCTATGAAGTAGGTAATTTTGTTCAACCGGTAATACTCCGCGATACTTCGTGAACGGCGGGCTTTAACAGCTTTCTGTTTTAAATAGTCTTTTGCAAGTACGACCTATCAGCTATCACCTAAAGATGCTCCGTCCGCCTGATAATCTCATTCTGCAAATCAGTACCAAGGTCATTAAAATAATCTGAGTAACCAGCTACCCTTACGATCAGGTCTTGGTATTTTTCAGGGTGTTTCTGTGCATCGTGTAAGGTGTCTGTACTTACCACATTAAACTGAATATGGTGTCCTTCCATTTTGAAATAACTACGGATTAGAAAACAAATTTTACCAATGGCATCATCATTTTTGAAAAATGCAGGTGAGAATTTCATGTTTAAAAGTGTTCCACCGGTACGAATATGGTCAATGCGGGATGCGGATTTTAAAACAGCAGTAGGCCCCTTTTTATCCGTTCCCTGGAATGGGGAAATGCCTTCTGAAAGTGGTTGATAAGCCTCTCTTCCGTCAGGGGTGGCACCTGTTACACTGCCAAAATATACATGTGAGGTGGTGGGCAACATGTTGATCCTGAATTGACCTCCACGATATGTGGGGCGGCCTTCCACTGCATCGTAGAAAAACTCGAAAATTTTTTCTGCATTTTCATCAGCATAGTTATCATCATTTCCATATTTAGGGGTATTGTAAATCAGGTCTTTTTGCATCTCCCATTGGTTTTCAAAATTGCTGAATAATGCATCCAGTAGTTCCTGCCAGCCAAAACGTTTTTTATCGTAGATATTGTATTTTACGGATGTAAGTATATCGGTTAATGAACCCAGTCCCACGCCTTGAATATAGCTGGTATTGTAAAGTGCACCACCGGCATTATAATCTTTTCCGTTTTCAATACAATCATCAATTAAAACAGAAAGAAATGGAACGGGCATATGTTTGGCAAAAATTTCTTCAATGATGTTATTCCCTTCAATTTTAATATCTGCGAAATATTTCAATTGTTTGTTAAAGGCATTCAGCAATTCTTTAAATGTACTAAACCCGTCAACTTCGCCGGTTTTCAGTCCAATTTGTTTTTTTGTAACAGGATCATAGCCATTATAGAGTGTAAGTTCAAATATTTTGGTAAGATTAAAATACCCGGTAAGTATATAACTTTCCTTGCCGAAAGCTCCCGTTTCAACGCAACCGCTTGCACCTCCGTTATAAGCATCTTCCGGTTTTTTACCATGACGTAAAAGTTGCCTGATAATAGTATCGGTATTAAAAAATGATGGTTGACCAAAGCCTGTTTTGGAAATTTTTAATGCTCTTTTAATAAAGGCATCAGGATTTTTATGACTGATTTGTACCATAGAACTGGGTTGAAGCAAGCGCATTTCTTCAATAACATCCAGTAAAATAAAAGTAAGTTCATTAACTCCATCAGCACCATCTTCGGTCAGGCCCCCCAGGTTGATCAGTGCAAAGTCGGTATAAGTATTGCTTTCCAATGCTGTTACACCAACCTTTGGAGGGGCAGGGTGGTTGTTAAATTTTACCCAGAAACATTGAAGTAATTCAATAGCTTCATCTTTTGTAAGCACTCCATTTTCAATATCCTTTTTATAAAATGGGTAAAGATGCTGGTCTAACCGTCCGGGATTGAAAGAATCCCAGGGGTTTAATTCAGTGATAACCGCGAGGTGGGCAAACCAGTAATATTGTAATGCTTCATGTAAACTGTCGGGTGGGTTAACAGGCACATTCCTGCAAACGTTTACCATGCTTAAAAGTTCCTTCTTTCTCTTACTATCAGTTTCGTTTTTTGACATTTTTTCCAGTGCTTCAGCATGCCTTTTTGCAAAAACTATGACTGCGTTGGCAGCAATTTTCATGGCTTTAAGCTCTTCCAGTTTTTTTTGTGGTTCAGCTTTGTGTTCTTTAGGGATTA
>JBNLCS010000381.1:0-3000 GCA_050303935.1 Bacteroidales bacterium | reverse complement strand
TCTATTACTGATCTGGCCGCAACTTTTGCAAGTAAAGAAATAATCAGTCCCGATGATATTGTTTTCAGTTCGTTCGATCCTGTAAGCGAGATAATTAGTGAAGAACTCACTTTACGTGAATACGAGAAAAAAATTGTTACCAGGTATCTGAACAAATATAACAACGACACTAAAAAAGTGGCAGAGAAACTTGATATAGGGGTTTCAACAATTTACCGAATGATAAAAGAAGAAAAACAATAATATTTTAGCCTGACCTGTCTATTTCTTAGTTTTGTTCATGTCCTCATTGTGAAGTCCAGTGCATGGATGTTTCATTTTGATAATATTTTTATCAAAATGATAAAAGTCATAATATTTATCAAACCGTAACAGGCTGTTTATTAATAATATAACATCACCCCAATCTATGGCATCTATTTTGAAATGGCTAAACAAGCTTATAATACCGATTATCATTAAATGATCAATTCAAAAAAAGAAATTGACATTTGAACAGCAAAATCTGAATTACATATACTTTGTGTAGTTCAGATTTGCTGAAATTTTTACGATTAATTAACATAACTAAAAAATAGAAAATGATGAAGAATGTGAAGAACCCTTTAATTTATTTAGTAGTGTTAACCACTTTTTTAATCAACCTAATTGCCTGCACAGAAAGTGAAAGTGATGAAACAAAAACAGGAAGTATTAAAATTTTTATGACAGACAGCATGGCAGATTATTTGGCTGTAAACATTGATGTACAATCTGTAACGCTGCATTTTGCCAACGAAGATAGTGTTGAAACAGATTCTTCTGACGTTGAAACTGAGTCTTGGTTATCCGTACCCACCAATAACGGAATTTATAACCTTCTAGACTTCCAGAATGGCAATGATACACTTATTGCTTTTGGCGATGTTCCAATTGGAAAACTCACTCAAATGAGATTAATGCTTGGGGACAGTAGTTCAATTATAACAACTTCAGACACCGTTGCATTAAAGGTACCAGGAGGCTTCACTTCCGGTTATAAAATATTAATAAACAAAAACATTGATGAAGGCGACACGTTGAGTTTAGTTTTTGATTTTAATGCAGAAAAATCTGTAATTAAAAAAGGAAATGGCGAATATATGTTGAAACCTGTTCTTAAATTGATGGAGTAATATTGGATCAATAAAAATTTACATGAAGTTATCTTAAAATAGCTAATATTCAAACAAGTAAACGAATTAACCATGGAATCAAACAAGAGCAAACAATCAATCCACCCCCAAAATTCTGGTGGAAATAAAAATACATTTAAAAAAACAAATGTATCTGGAGGACAAGAATCGAAGAAAAGAAAAATCAATCCCAAAGATATTTTTGCAGCGATAGTTGCTATTATCTTGGTTTCAATTGCCGGTAGCATGCTTTATATTTCAAATGTGCAACACAAAGATGAACTTTCCAATATGGACAGGGAAAAGGAAGAATTGCAGCAACAACTTCAGAAGCGGGAAGAGATTATCGATGAAATGGTTTCAACATTTAATGATATTGAAACTGATTTGAATACAATCGCGGAAAAAGAAAAAATTGTAGCCGTAACTTCAGATAATGTTGAGATTACCAAAAGTAAGAAAGATCAGGTAATAGATAACATCAGGTTAATTGGCAATTTACTCGAATCAAACAAAAAAAAGATTGCCCAATTAAACAAAAAGCTTAAAAATTCAGGCATGCAAATAGCAAGCTTGGAAAAAAAGATAAACGAATTTGAAAAAACAATACTTGCCCGTGACAGCTCTGTTCAAGTGTTGAGAGAAATATTAACAAAAAAAGATTTCCAGATTGCCGATTTGAATGATAGGATCGAAAGCATGGAAACAACAATTAATGACCAAAACTCTATTATCGATTATCAAATAAGTGAAATAAACAAAGCTTACCTTACTCAAGGTAATTTTAAGGAATTGGAAGCAAAAGGTGTACTTGAAAAAAACGGTGGGTTTTTATGGTTCGGACAAAAATCTTTAAAACCAAATGTTAAAGAAGATGCTTTTCAGGAGATCAATATTTTAGAAACTAAAACGATTCCTGTTCATTCCAAAAAAGTAGCGTTAATAACCAACCACCCAAAAGAATCGTACAGTTTTATTATTGATAGTACAGAAACAATAGCTTATCTTGAAATTAAAGATCCTATGAAATTTTGGAAAATATCGAAATACGCAGTTTTAGAAACTAAAAAATAAACAAATAGCCCTTAGTTAATTAAACTCATCAGATGGTCAGGTGTTCTATCCTGATAAAACCAGTAGTATCCTTACTTTATGTAGTGTAGCTCCCGGATGAAACCGGGAGTTTTTTTATAGTTTTTCCTCATATAAAACAGCAACGAAAATTGAGAGTTAAATATTAAAGAATCTACCATCTAAAAAGGTGGATTTTATATAGCCCTGTAAGAGGTCAAAATTAAGCCTTTGTTGTCTTTTAAACGTTCTTGTACTTCTTGGTATTTGACATATTTTCTGATTTTTTCCTTATCTAAACCAATTGTATCCGCACAGTTATCCACTTGACCAAAATCGATTTCCCTAAATTCAATTTTGTTTTTAGCTGGATAGCTTTTGAATATTCATTTCTATCAATTCGCATGACTTCCATTCCAACAACACCGGAATACCATTTTGCAATTGGCCTTTACAATTACCTCCAAGAACGTGATTAAGGATACTTGGGTGTCCAAACAATATATGATAGGTTCGCACCGATAGATGCATGGCTTAGTTTCTTAAAATTACTTATGCCAAAAATATACAATTTTTAAGGCATAGCCGTTTAAATATAACCACAACCAGAGGAAGTGGTTTTAAGGATATAATATGAAACAATATTGATTCGCCGGTCGATGTAAATATCCTTAAGGGTTCTTAGTATTGTTAGTACTTGCTTCTTTTAAACATGTGTCTAATTGCGACCATGCTTATCGCAGAAATCAATAACATATTACACAAATTTGGCACC
>JBNLCS010000380.1:0-3291 GCA_050303935.1 Bacteroidales bacterium | reverse complement strand
ATTTTATCGACAAGAACTTTAAATACATTAAAAGAGCATAGTTAAAAAAGCATACCCCAAATTAATTGTTTTAACCCGCATTATTGGCTTTGCCGAGCTTCGGTTCATGCAATTCAATTCACTTTTACATGAATGAGCGATAGGGTGTGGGTTTCAATGCGGGAACCGAATAGCCGAATGGCTGTGAGCTCACGCAAGTAAATCCCGATTTAGAGATACCCAAATTTGGGGAATGTAATGAACCCATGTTTGAGGCATATCTTAATCGTCAGAAAAATTAGTGAATTTTTCGGGTTAAATTACTTTAAATTGAAAATGATTCTGCATAGCAATTTGTTTTACAGAAATTGAAAGACCGCTATCGTAACCCCTTTTCAATATATTCATGAAACCAAACATAAAAAGCTTCTTTTTCTTCTGGTATTTCATCCGGTTCATGCATTATTATATTGTTTATCTTTATTTTTAAAGCTTCATCACAAATTAGCCGGTTAAATACACGCTTATTTTTTAAGATATAGTTCTTGTGTTCCAGTTCCAGCAATTTATATTCATTAGAAAAAGTTTTATTATCAGTAACCGTGTACAACGAATATTGCAAATTTTCATTTATTAACTTTCGTATAAAACCCTTTTCTGTTATGTCGTCTGATTTTTTATGAAATTTGTGAGACAGGACCTTTCTAAAACCAGCCTGCTGAAAGCGGTTCTTAAACCAAAAGGAACAATAATTTATGCCTATTTCCATACCATTATCACGGGCATATTCCAGGATTTCCAAAGCAGCCAGCTCTGATTCAAGTACAACTGGCTTTTCCGCTGCTAAGTAGCTATACCCTCTCATCAGTAAATGTTTCGCATTATAAGTTGTTAAGCGCAGTTGGTGCAGGTTTAGGTTCCTTACTCCAGCATCAATCATTTCAGGTAAAATTTTCTTAATCTTCTCTACGTCTTCAGGCACAGCCGGAATTTCAACAGTAATATTTTTTATAATACCTTTTGCCAACCTTACCTTATCTAACTTATATTTGTTAGCCCCGATATCAAAACGTATTTCATTCAGTCCATTTGCTGCCAGTTTGTGCAATATATCTTTATTTACCAACAGGCCATTGGTATACATCCAAATATAAACATCAGGATCACAAGCCTTTCTAATTTCCCGCAAATAATCCAGTAAACGGTTTTCAACCATTAGAGGTTCACCACCACTAAAACCGACCCCTTTGAAATTAAAATAAGAAATATATTCCGCGTAAGACTGGGGAGTATTAAACGATAACCCTTGCGATACAGGGATTTCATCCTTTTTCTGAGAACTGGGACAATAAAAACAACTGGCATTACATATACCAGTAATAAACAAGCAACTCCACTTTCCCTCACCGCAGATCTTACATCCTTCTGAAATATTCAGGTAAAATGGTTTTGTATTTTTGAAAAGTGACTGATTGCCATTTATTTTAAATAGTTGATTTCGCTTTTGTTCAAACATTTCGAGGACATGGTAACCAGCCCAGTTTATATCATAGTAATCAGCAAAGTTTTGTTTGCATTTGTTTACCTGATTATTCAAGTAATTTAAATATGCATTCATATAATAGGCACTTACAATAAATATTATGATTGAATACTTTCAATGAGGTGTTGAGGGCTTAACAAAAGTTACAAATCTCCTTTTACTGAACGAAACGAAAAAAAAGAAAACCTGGCCCGGATTATTCGCAAATAACCCCTGCCCACAACAGCAGCCAGAATTCTATGATTTATAGTTCAGAAAAGATATAAAGGAACATTAGTCTTTTTTCCTGAAAAAGAAAGACAGTACAAACCATGCCAATTGTATGAAATACCTTGTTCATTCCAAGTTCAAATTTAGTCATTTTTTATTTTTGTAACTTAATGAAAACCCGATTTTAGGGAAAATGTGTTTCCCAACTACCTAAATTAATAGCTCCGTATCCCTTTCAAAAAGAACACTTAGCGAGCATTAAAATTATTTAACCGATTAGTTTTCAACAATTTTACTTTTTTATTAACTTTGCCTTCGGGATTCATAATTCTGGTATGCTTAATAAATGAAGTAATAAATAAACAACCATTTATCTACTTTGTTACTATACATGAATTGAATCAAAGCCAATAGCAAACCAAATAAATGAACCGGATTATTAAAATTATTTTGATAACCGTGACAACAGTTGTAGTTGTTAATGCTTGCTCTGAAAGTAATGTTTATTCGGAGCCTGCAATCGTAACTGTTAGTTTGATTGATGAACCGGCAGCTTATGATTCTGTTGTTATAGACCTCCAAAGCATTTTAATTAAATCGATCGATCTGGGTTTCGAGGAAGGCAAGTGGCTTGAACTAAATAATTTTACCCCAAAAAAATACAATCTCCTTGATTTAACCAATGGATCAGAAGCCCTTCTTGGAAAAATAGAACTGCCCAGAGGGGAATTAAGCCAAATATGGTTAATCCTCGGAGATAAAAACCGAATCTCAGTGAACAAAAAGTCATATGCACTTAAAATTTTACCTGAAGATATTGCCGGGGCAAAAGTAAAACTCGATGATAAAATCAAAGACCCTTCCGAATATAAACTTTTAATAGATTTCGATGCCGGCAGGTCTGTTTCGTTTGATAAAACAAATGGGGAATATTATTTAAAACCTGTTTTAAGGGCAGCTTTAAACGACAAAGCCGGTGCCATTGAAGGTACCGTAACACCATTAGATTCAAATATAGTTATTTATATTAGCTCAGAAACAGATACCATAACCGCCTTTCCTGATATAAATGGTTATTTCCTGGTGAGGGCACTGGACCCTGGAGAATATAACATTCTTATAAAATCCTCAAACGAATCGTTTAAAAGTGTTGTTATCAACCAAGTCATTACCAAAGAGGGTATAATTACACATATTGGAACAGTTACACTTGAAAACTAAGGAGGATCATCAACTTCTTCTATAAACCAAAATAATCTAATCTTGATAAAAATTCTATTATTTTATAATCGCGATAAATGAAGTGTCTATTCTGCTTAACGAATAGAAACAGCCTTAAATTATTAAATTTGTATCCATGATTTAACACTATATAAGTACAATGCAAATAAAAGGTTACATTTTTGATCTTGACGGAACGTTAGCGTATACACTTGAAGATATTGCAGATGCAATGAATAGGGTACTGGATAAGAACAACTATCCTACCCACAGTTACGAGCAATATAAAAACATGATAGGGACCGGAATAAAAAACCTTGTTAAAAAGGCCCTCCCAA
>JBNLCS010000379.1:0-2496 GCA_050303935.1 Bacteroidales bacterium | reverse complement strand
TTTGTGCCAATTGAAAATAGTGCCCGATATTGCGGATACTTATTGATTTTGAAAACCTGTAATCAAGGTAAAAATAGTAATCGACCAAACCTGCCTGATTCGTGTGCGAGGCAAAATTCCTGAAATAATCCATATAACCGTAAAACCGGTGCCTTGCGCCGTAATGAACATCAAACAAGTTATCGGTAGTTTGCCCTGTACCAGTCTTACTATTGCCAGATAAATAGGCAATACCTGATCCTGGTGTCATGTTTCCTGTTATATAACTTGCATCTATTGCTGCCAGATAAGCACTTACATCTTTTCCTTTATTGGTTTTACCAAACTGGTAATATGCTTCCCCCCAAAGATTCAGGTCGCCCTTTTTATAAGTGGTATAAAAACCTGATGTATGTTTATAACGGATTGTATTTGTAGTGTCTGTTTCAGTGAAACCAGAGGCCAAATGCATTAGTGCTAATGATAGTTTGTCACCAAATGTATGTTTTGCCCATAAAAAGTTCAAATTTTTAATACAGTTTGAAGGGTACTGATTATCCGAAGAAACTTCAGCCAGACTGTTCCACGTACTTCCATAGTGGATATTCCAGTCAGCAACTTTTAATTTAAAAACTACAGCATCATAGGTTAGCCCGTTGTTGTTCCAATTACGGGCAGCTAATAAACGTTGGTTGTCGTATTTAAGTTCCTGTCGACCTACAAATATCCATCCTACATTACCTAGTTTTAATCCGGCATATCCTTCATAGAGTTCAAGTGAAGCATCATCCCCAAAGACACCTGTTGAGCTTCTTTGCGATTCATCTCCCCAAAGCCTTACATCTTGCGGGGTAATTTTTAATTTAAAATTTTTTGTCTCATAGCTGAAAGTTATTCGGGTACGCTGCCAGATTAATACAGCTAAGGAAGCTCCTTCAGGCAACAATTCACGGTAACCATTACGCAGTTCTGTACGATTCCGGTATTCGGACTGTAAAGAGAACTGAGCTTTTAGATTAGTACAGATTAAAACGAGGATAAACAATACTGTCTGTTTCATATTTTATAAAATTAACATGAAACAAAACTACCCCCCTTTAACGTATTGAAAAACAGCTTAAAAACGTATTTCTTACATTACGTTTTAGTTCGTACGGGTACGCATTTAAACGTATTTTAAATTTCTATAATACCATTTTTAACAGCATACATTACTAAACCAGGAGTGTTTTTGGAATCAGTTTTAAAGAGGAGGTTTTCACGATGTTTGTCCACCGTTCTTTTGCTTATATGTAATGTATCAGCAATTTCATGATTTGAATTCCCTTTACAGATTAAATACAGCACTTCTTCCTCTCGTTCCGTAAGTTTCCCAGATGTATGTTTTTGCTTTTTCCGGCTCATATTCTTAATAAAACCGGATAGAATTTCCTGTGAAAAATAGCTCTTTCCTGAAATCACTTGTTGTATGGCTTCCTCAACTTCTTTAATACCTGAATTTTTAAGGACAAATCCTCTAGCACCGGCTTCTATCATTTTTGCATAATAGTCTTCGTCGGCATACATTGAGAGAGCAATTATATTGGTGCCGGGAAAATGCCCTAATATATTTACAGTAGCATCAATACCATTCATTTCAGGCATTTCAATATCCATAAAAACGATATCGGGCCTCCCTCCTTTTTCAAAAAAACAGATACATTCCTTCCCATCTCCTGCTTCATATATGTTATTAATATAGGATAAACTACTCAAAATAAGCTTCATTCCTTCACGGAATAACCTATGATCATCTGCTATGAGTATTGACAATTTTTCCAATTTAATCAATTTTTATACGGGAATACACTTTAATTCCTTCACCTGGTTTGGTATAAATTTCGAAATTTCCATTTAATGCTTTAATTCTTGAACGAATATTTGAATAACCTAAACCAACAAATTCTTCTTCAAGCCGCTTTTCTTCAAAACCTATTCCATCATCAATATATTTTAATACCAAACAGTTTTCATCTTCCAATAAGTCAATATATATATTATTTGCTTTGGCATGGGATAACGTATTGGATATTAGCTCACAAATAACCCGGTAAACCACTACTTCAATATTAAACGAAAACCTTACATTTTCTACATTTGAATGATAATGTAGAATAGGAACTTCTACAATGTTAAGTTTATTAATAAAAGATTTTATGGCTTTATGCAAACCAAAATTTTTCAATATATGAGGACTTAACTTGTTAGATATTTCTTTCAGGGTTGTTATTGATTCGTCTATAAGTTTATCAGCATTTGAAATAATTTCACCATTATATATTTTATTATGTTCAATTGTGGAAATTGCCATCTTTATAGAAGATAACAGAGGTCCCAGCCCATCATGCAACTCTTTACTAAAATATTGCCTTTCTTTTTCTTCAGTTTTTAAAACCGCTGACAAAACCCTTCTTTCATTTTGTTTTCTCAGATCTTCAATCTGTTTTTGTATATCAAAAATACGTTTTATAAAAACCA
>JBNLCS010000378.1:0-12566 GCA_050303935.1 Bacteroidales bacterium | reverse complement strand
GTTTTGTACCAATTCGCAGACCCTAAGATTTGGTTGCCGGTTTTGTAAACCCAGTTGATTTTTCCATTATTTGCATTCATTGCATAAAACTGACCTTCTACTGAGCCAAGGTAAATTGTATTATTGACAAGAATAGGCGGTGCTTCAAATGAAGCGTCAATTTTTATTTTCCAGGTTTCTTTTCCATCCGGATCCAAACAAAATATGGAACCTTCAGAAGTGGCCGTAATAATTTTTTCTTCACAAATAATTGGTGATGATATTATTTTCTCGTTGGATTTATAAATCCATTTTAATGAAAAACTTTCCGGAATAGAACTTGAGGTAATACCCTGAAACTGGTTATCACCCCTGAAAACAGGCCAACAAACTTTATTTTCCTGACTAAATCCATGGTAGGGGTAATATAAGACTATAAAATAGAATAACAGTATCCTCAATGGTCTAAAAATATGGTGTCCTGAAAATTTTTGCATTTACGTTAATTTATTGATTAACCATTTATATATTACCGTATTATTTTATTGCTTGCGCCCCGTTGGGGCTAAATATAATTCTTTACCTTTTCATAGGGCGATGCCCTGTTCTTTTGCTGTAAGCTCTTTGGGCTTTTAAATACTATGCCATCATTGACGGTGCTTTATTCTTTGCTATAAGCCCTTTGGCCTTAATTAAATAAACTATAGCATAATTTTTCTTATTGTTTTCTATTCTTTATTTCCGCCAATGCTCCTGTAGGACAAGCTTTAATACATTCCAGAGCAACCTTTTGTAAACCATCTCCTATATTTCCCCGGAAAGGAACACTTACTTCAACATCAAATCCTCTGCCCACATACGTAAGTCCCAACGATTCACCAGCTTTTTCTGCAATCTGAACACATATATTACATTTAATGCACTTCTCTGGTTCATAAATTACCACATCATTCTGAATATTTTTTCTTACTGGCAATCTTTCCCCTGGCCAATATTTTCGTTTATCTACCCTATATTCAGTAGAATAATCCCTTAATAAACAATTGTCTTTTTTTCTGCAATCGCAATGCATGCACCTTTTTGCTTCAATTTTAGCCAGGTCTACAGAAAATCCATCAAGTATATTTTCTTTAACCACTCTTTTATCGGAAGATGCTTCTTTCAAATATTCCTTAAATTCAACATCCATCAGCTTTCCAAAGGAAGAATTAAAAGCTTTATATTTTTCAGGTACAAGACCTGTTTGCAAATATTCATCAACCGAAATGGCTATAAACTTTCCGTGTGCAACTGCCCTGATTGCCATTTTTCCTTCTTTAATGGCATTACCCCCTGCAAAAACACCTTTTTCACTTGTTTCAAATGTATTAGGATTTACCTTTATTCCTGAATTCGATTTCTCTAAAAAATCTCCAAGAGGATTACCAGGACCTGTTGATATAATTATGGCATCAAAACATTTTTGAATATGCTCCTGATAATACTTTTCATCGATGGTGGTATTTAACCTGAATTCGCCCCCCATCTTTTCAATAATGCCAATTTCTTTGTTAATTACTTCAACAGGCAATTTATCAGAAGTTATATCATATCGTAAAGCCCCTCCCGCTTTTTCATTTTTATCAAAAATAGTGCATGCATATCCTGATTGTAGCAAATAATAAGCAGCCGATAATCCCGTAGGACCTGCACCAATAATGGCTATACTCTTTTCCTTTGCTTCTTCCTTTTCCGGAATATAAGGGTTATTACTGTTTAAATCATCTTCAGCTACAAATCTTTTGAGGCGACAAATGGAAACACTGTCGTCAATTGGTTTCCTTTTACAAGCTTTTTCGCATGGCGCAGGACAAATGTATCCCAAAATGGCGGGTAATGCAATATCCTTTTTCACTACCTGTAAAGCCTTCCTGTATTCCCCTTTTTCAATCAACCTGTTCATTAGCGGAATATCCATATTGGCCGGACATGAAAGTGTACAAGGAGCTTCGCAGTCACCCACATGGTCGCTTAACAACAATTCCAGGCATTCTTTTCGGGCATCCGTAATTTCGTGGGTATGGGTATGGATGACCATCCCGTTTTCCACTTTTGCCGAACACGATGGGATAATTTTACCTGATGTTTCATTCTTTACTAAGCAAACCATACAGGTATTGTTGTGTTCAAAACCTTCCTGAAAGCACATGGCGGGAATTCTTATTCCGGCATTCCTTGCAGCCTTCAGGATTGTAGTTCCCTCAGCTACCTCAATATCCTGATTATTTATTTTGAGTTTGATCATTTTACTTCAACCGCATCAATAGGACAAATTTGTTTACATATATCACATTTAATACATTTTTCAAGGTCAATCTCATACAAGCTATGGGGTTTCCCTGAAATGGCATCTGAAGGACATCGTTGGGCACATTTAGAACAGCCAATACAATCGTTATTAATTGAATAGGTTATTAAATGTTCACATTTCCCGGATGGGCATTTCCCCTCAATGTGGGCGATGTACTCATCCCTAAAATATTTTAAGGTAGAGATAACTGGATTTGGGGCAGTTCTCCCTAATCCGCAAAGGCTACCGATTTTAATATTTTGAGACAATGACTCAAGGGTATCCAAATCTTCCATTTTACCTTTCCCGGATGTAATACGTTCAAGTATTTCTAACATACGCTTGGTACCTACCCGGCAGAAGGTACATTTACCACAAGACTGGTCTTGTGTGAACGACAAAAAATACTTGGCAATATCAACCATGCAATCGGTTTCGTCCATTACAATTAAACCTCCTGATCCCATCATTGCACCCAGTTCAATTAAAGACTCAAAATCTACTTTTCGATCAGACATTTCTGCAGGTATACAGCCTCCGGAAGGGCCACCAATCTGAACTGCTTTAAATTTTTTATTGTCATTTATACCCCCGCCAATATCTTCAATAATTTCTTTTATAGTAATACCCATTGGCACCTCAATTAATCCACCCTTCTTTATTTTTCCTGCAAGGGCAAATACTTTCGTACCTTTGCTTTTTTCAGTTCCAATGGCTGCATATTTTTCCCATCCTTTTCTTATTATCCAGGGAACAGAACAAAACGTTTCGGCATTGTTTATCAAAGTTGGTTTGTTCCAAAGACCCTTTTCTGCAGGAAACGGAGGACGAAAAACCGGATTACCACGTTGTCCCTCAATAGATTGGATCAATGCGGTTTCTTCTCCGCACACAAATGCACCGGCACCTTCAAAAATCTCCAAATCAAAATTAAAGTTACTGTCCAGGATATTTTCACCCAATAATTTTTTATTATATGCTATTTGCAAAGCTTTACCCATAGTTTGCACAGCAAGAGGATATTCAGCCCTGATATACAAAAACCCTTTTGTAGCACGTACAGCATATGCCGCAAGTATCATTCCTTCGATAATCCTGAACGGATACGACTCAATAAGCATCCTGTCCATAAATGCACCTGGATCACCTTCATCACCATTGCAGATTACATATTTCTGATCAGCGTTGGCCTTTTGCACCATTTCCCATTTTAATCCCGACAGAAAACCGCCCCCACCTTTCCCCCGTATACCACTTTTTTTAACTTCTTCAACCACCTCGGTTCCTTTATAACCTTTCAACACTTTTTGCAATGCCAAAAACCCGGAATTTCGTTTGTATTCTTCAAAATCAAGAGGTTTTAATTCGCCATAACACTCGGTAGCAATATGTAATTGTTTATCTAAAAAAGGTGATATATTTTTATCATTGAGAAAAAAGGGTTCTTTAGTGCTTTCATGGTTATGATCGAGAACATTGTCAAAAAGTGTGATTATACCGTTCTTTATTTTTTGCAATGGGCTAACCGGTTTAAAATGGGTCAATAAAATATCACGGATATCACCAGGTTTGATTTTATTATAAAAAGATGCCTCCTTACCAGGTTTTTGTATCTCAAGCAAAGGAACCTGATGACACATACCAATACACCCCACGTGTTTAACATTTACATGAATGCCTGTTTCCCGAATGGTTTCGGTGAGTGCCTGTTGCACTTCTGAACTGCCACTTGCAACACAACATGACCCTAACCCTATGCGTACTTCGCCTTGAAATTCCTGATCCCTTTTTTGAATCTTGTTTCGTGAAGTAGCCTGTGAAAACTCTTTATTCAGAAAGTCATCAACTACTTCGCTTATGTTATCAGGGTACGTTTGACCATATGTATGCTCATTAATCTGGACAACAGGTGCAATAGTGCAACATCCCAGGCAAGCCACTTTTTCAACCGTAAACAATCCTTTGGTGTCGGTATGGGCTGATTGTTCAATTCCGAAATGACGTTTAAACGCATCGTAAACCTGTTGAGCCCCTTTTATATGACAGGCAGTGCCTACGCAAACCTTAACAATATGTTTACCAACCTCTTCCAGTCTGAAATTTGAATAAAAGGTGGCCACACTGATTATTTGCGAAGGGGATATGTTTGTAGTATTACAAACCCTCTTCAATGCTTCCTCTGGAAGATAATTCAATTCGTTTTGCAGTGATTGTAAAATAGGAATTACATGTCTTTCTTCCTTTCCATAAGATTTTACAATCTTATCAGTAATGGCATCTATGTTAACAATTTTCTGCGTTCCCACTATATCCTAATATTCACTTATTTAAAAATATAAACTGTTTCAATTTTATTCATTTCTTTTAGCAGAGGGATTAAGTTTTGTATCAGATCCCTCTGTAGCCTGCTCCGATTCATCGGAGAGGGTTTCACTTATACAATAAAGATTTTTGTTTCCCCTGATGTATATATTTCCGTCAATAAAGGCCGGTGTGCTTACAACAGGTTCGCCTATTGACGGTTGGGCAATCAACTCGAACGTTTCAGATGCCTTAAAAATATGCATGATCCCTGTCATGTCCATCAAATAAATTTTACCTTCAACTAGTATTGGGGATGCATAAAACCCTTCACCAAAATCATGCCCCCATAGCTTATTTCCTGTGTTTACATCAAAGCATCCAACTGCACCAAAAGATGTGGCTGTAATTAATATTTTTTCATTGGCAACCGGACTGGAAACCTCAGGCAGATCATCATAACCTTCCCAAACGATACTTGCATTATTACCAGGTTTAACAGCCACCATTTTTGCATACTCGTTGCTTACAAAAACATATGTTCCGTTATATGCCGGCGAAGCGCCGATCTCACCAGTTAAACACTCTACTTTCCATTTTTCTTTACCGGTTACGGCATCATAACCTGCTACACCGGGATCAGAGTCGATTACCACTTCCATTTGCCCTGCCCTTTCAATTAAAATAGGCGAAGTCCATGAAATACTGGAAGTTCTCTTTGTCCTGAATTTTTCGTTCCCTGTTTTGGTATCCAGGCCAATCAGTTTTCCTGAATTATTATCATCATACTGAATATATAACAAGTCTTTATAACATAATAGTGACGAAGAATGCCCATAATGGTTATCAGGTACCCCTAAGTTTTTAGCCCATATTTTTTTTCCTTTCATGTCAAGGCAAATAACGTCACCGGTTGCAAAAATGGCAAATACATAGGTTCCATCGGTAGTCATTGTAGATGCTGCAAGTCCTGTATCATCGGTAACTTTAGGTGCTTGTGAAGGCGATCCCGGAATATTATCAACCAATACAGTCCATATTATTTTACCTGTTTTTCTGTTAAAACAATACACTTCCCTGGCAACATCGTCCCCTCCGGTTATAAACACTAAATCATTCCAAATAATTGGGGAACTATAGCCGCTTCTTGGAATTTGTGTTTTCCATTTAACATTTTTTCCTGATGCGCCATCCCATTCAACAGGTATATTTTTGCTGTAAGAGACCCCCTGTCCACGGTAACCCCTGAATCCAACATGGTTTACCTTTAAAAGATCTGTGGTTGGTTGAGGTGCAGGCTGAAAATTTGGTTTTTCAGGATTCTCATTATTCGCATTCCCTACTTCCTCTTTTGTTTGTTCTTCAATATCTTCACCTTTTTCAGGTTCAGCAATGGTTGAAGATTCTTCCGCAATCCCTTCAATAGGTTTTTGTTGGTTTTCAGGAATTTCATTTTCTGCAACTTCTGCAGATGGGTTTTGCAGGTATCTGTTAAATTCTTTATCGGAAAAATAATATACAACGGCAACCAGCCCGATTAGAAATATACCAATATACGACATGGCATTTCTTGTATCTGTTTTTTGTTGCCATTCGTTTTCTTTTTTTTCACCATCAGGTAATTCTAATTTGAATTTTAACGATTGAACTGTTCTAAAGCATGACAGAGAAACCAATGTAAAAACTAATAATAAAACACCTCCGGTCCTGAGTTGCCATTCATTGGTAAAAAAAGCTTTTCGGGCAAGTAAATCAAGGTTTCTGATTTCTTCCTTTAGTACCTCATTTTTTGAATCAGCATCGTATTGTTCTAATAATTCATTCAGGCTTTGCAGTTCCAGTGGGTCATTTGACTTTATTTGCAAAAAATTGGTGATCAATAGCAACATTAATAATACCGCAAACCCTCCGGTAATATAAGCTACCCTGTTAAATACCGAGATTCTGTAATGTACTGATTTTATATTGTTTTGTTTCATATCAAACCTCTATTGCCTGTTCTAATTTATTGAAAAGGGTTTTACCGGGCAATATTTATAACATCTGCCACAGCTTATACAATTTTCTTTATCTGTTTCGTAATCCGTTCTCTTTTTATTAATAGATAAACCAATTAAAAACGACCCCAGGATAAAACCCAGGAAAACACCGGTGGCTGTACTCCCTTTCTTATATTGTTTTTTAATTGATGCTGCTTTTTCATTTAGCACATCCAGGGTTTCTCCAGATTTTAGAAAAGTCTCGGCATCGATTGAAAGGGGCACTTCTACTTTATAATGTTTACGAATGTACATTTCTTCGGCCAGGCGTACATCCTTGTGGACCTTTGAAAAAACATCATGCAAATGGTATCCAGCAAAACCTCCGGCAAACATCAGGACCGGAAGTAGAATGGAAAATATCATGATGCGCCTTACCGACGTTTTCTTATTTTCGCGATAATCACCTGAACTTGGATAATTTATAGCCTGAAAAGCACAGGAGTTTTCGCACAATTTACATTGAATACACTCAGACGGGGTTATCGTGGTATGCCACCATGAAAATCTTGAAACAAATTTCAGGATTGCTCCATACGGGCATAAAAACCTGCAATATGGGCGGCCAATAAAAATGGAAACTATTAAAAGTCCTGCCCCAAATAATAAAATGAAGAATTCACCACTTAACCTGAAAAAGCCTACAAAAGGATCGTACCGGCAAATAATATAATCAGCCCCTGTGGCTGCAAACAACACGGCAAATGCAAGATAAAAATAAGGCAACAAACCTAATATTTTATTGGTTGTATTAGGAATGGTTACTGGTTTTAATAAAAAAATATCCTGAATTGCACCCAACGGACAAACCCCGGCACAAAAAGTGCGGCCAAAGAGCAATGTGAACAGTAAAGGTAGTATAAAAAATATCAATGCTGTGAGTGGCAAGACATAGGAACTATCAAACAATGCCATGGCAACATTTTGTATTGACCCAATAGAACAAATACAGCCTTCGCGGTAAAACCCAAAATAGGCAAGTGAAAAAATAGTTACCCCTAAAATTGCCTTACGGGACCTCTTTTTTATAACAAAATATGAAATAACCGAAAGAGCAAGCAATAGAACAATCACATCCAAAAATTCCATAAAATCGGAACGAGGTGGAAATATTTGTGTTTCGGGAGGAACATGCCCTGAATCAAAGTCGGGACGTGGAAAACGTTGTATATCCTCAGCAAAAGTGATTCCTGTAAATAGTAAAAACAAAAATATTGTAAAAATCCTCCTCATTACTTTACTCCTTTAATCATGTATGGTTCATCAGCTGATACCCGTATAATGGCATCGCTTGGACAAACCCTGGCTATGGCACATTGGTTGCAGTTTTTGCAAATATTGTGACGGATTTGCAAATGAAGCGAACCATTTCCAAAACTTCCACAACCAGAAACACATTTGGCACAACCGATGCATAAATCTTCATCTATATCGTACTTAAAATAAGGGTCTTCGATAAATGTCCTTTTTATGGCGGCTGTAGGGCAAAGCTGGTTTTCGGCAGCAGTGCTCAAATCTATAGTATTTGGACGAAAATAACCGCCACATAAGTTACAATACCCGCACATTTTATACGCATGGACACATTTTACTGCTGAAATTTTTAACACACAATGATCAGCACACCTGCCACACTGGGTACATTTACCTGGATCGATCTGCCAAACTGTATCGGAAGCCGAAATGTTGCCAGAAAGCATAAAAGCCAGGGACCCCAGTGAAAGTACAATACCAGCTTCAGCGCCAAGCTTGATAAAATCGCGTCGTGTTTTTTTATCTTTTTTCTCCATCTGAACCCTCCCCCTTTATCAAATTACAATTTGATTTCTTCCGGCAATTATTACATTGAATACTCAGATCGCAATTCTCAGGATTTACTGATACCCTTTTTTTTGAAATAAGGTAACCGGGAATAAATACCAGCACACCAAGCATGGCTATTCTTCCGGTATTACGTAAAAATTCCCTTCTGTTTTGTATTTCCATATTCCTGCTACTCATGCTGCATTGATTTGAAAATTCTAAGTTTATTATGTGGCGAGTCTAATATGAGCACATCGGAACTACTGTTCACCGCAATATCCCTTCCAAAGCTCTCATGCGTAAAGTTTTCTGCCCCGGCTACCATGCATTTGTAGTTTCCGGCTGAATCATAAATTTTTACCCGGGGGATCCCCTTTTCACTGGTTACAAAATACCCATTAGGCAATACAGCAATATTCGATGGGTTACAACATCCACTAAACCCTTCTACTTTCATAGATGAGATTCCCCAATACGAACGCAAATTGCCATCTTCCGTGTAATTCTCAACAAAGTGCCTTCCTGAATTAACCAGCCATATTTGATTGTCTGCAACGGTAACATCAAAATAACGACTGGGCAAAATGCACCCGGGAATACCTTTTGTACTGTCTTTTTTAGCAATTGTTAACTGGTATGCCCCGGATTTATCATATTTATGCAACACTGCTTTACCTGCATCTGAAACATATACATAATCATCGTTTACCGCGATGGATGAAAACATGGAATATTTTGATAAAGAATCCCAAACTGCCAATTTTTCTCCACGTTTATCGTAAACCTCCACATGACGTTCATACCCCACATAGAATTTCCCTTCACCGGATATTCCTAAGCTATGTGCCCCATCCGCCACATCAAATTCAAGAATAGGCCTTTTTTGTTTATCAAACCCTACCAGTTTATTGTTTCCTAATACAAAAATATGATCATTAACATCAACGGCTACACTTTTTGGGGTTTCAAGATCAAGTAAAATTGAATCACTTTCCGCATAACATATTTGTGTGGAATCAGTCTTGTCAAGGTTACCAATTTCGTACTTATATGGATTTTCATTGGTGCGCAATTGCCTGTTATTTTTCTTACTTATCAGAAAAGCAATGATAAATAAAACAGCAATAATCAATAGTATGTAACCTTTCTTCATCCTTTATTTTGTTTACATATCCAAATCAACACAAATCAATTGTTTCGAATCCCGCAATAACAATTTACCATCGGTTAAAGCAAAAGGTCCCCAGGCGTCATGGCCCTGCAATATTTTTTTTTGTGCCAGTAGATTAAACTGATTATCCTTCACATTTGCCAAAAACAATGTGCCGTCGTCATTAAGAATAAGGAAATTATCACCAATTTTCATATATGGCCCTAAACCAAAACGGTACGTTTTGCCGCTTGAACAAATGATATTCGTAATATCTTTTGCATCGCAACAAACAAATTCATTTCGCCGGGTACCTGCATCTTTTGGTAATATGCCATACAAATGACCATCATACAAAATGGGTGTTTGCTGCTCACTTGCCAACCCTTCAGTAGGTTTTATTTGCTGAAGGACATTTATCGAGTATTCTGGACCGGATCTTACAACTTCAAACAGAACACTTCCCGCCCCATATCCCGCAGAAGCAAATATTCTGTTATTTGCAAGCAATACCGGGGAAGGGGCAACAACTGAAGGTTTCCACTCTTTTGTTATCCATAATAATTCACCCATATTTTCTTTTTCAGCAGAAATACCAACAATACCACCAATAGCACAATACACATACATTTTCGTTCCATGCAAGGTCATTGGCATTACAGAAGAATGCGACATTTTAAGTTCTTCGGTATTTGATGTTTTCCACAGGATTTCCCCGGTGGCCAAATCGGCACCAATCATTAGTTGATCCCCGCCAATGGCAATTACAACAGTATTACCGTCAATTAGCGGGCATTGACCTGTGTACCAAAATGGTATTTCAACGTTAAAATCACGTTCAACATCAATCCCCCAAATAAAATCCCCATTCTCAACATTTGTGCACATCACATGGCACCGGGGCCCAATGGTGACAATGTAATTATCCTGAATAGCGGGGACTGTGCGGGACATACCATGATTTCGCTTCAGGTTTACCCTGTACCAGCGTCGCCATATCTCCTCCCCTGTATCCAGGTTGAAACATCGCAACGCATCAGCTTTTTTAATTTCATCGTAATCAAGAAGATAAACCTTTCCGTTTTTAACGGCAGGGGCAGCATGCCCTTCCCCCAAATCAACTTTCCATAATTCTTTGGGATAATTATCGTCCCAATTTGTGTTTATAGAAAGCTTTTCCGTGGCAATATTATCAATATTCTCGCCTCGAAAACGGGGCCATGCGTTTTTTGAATGCGTTTCTACATTTAAAAACAAATCAAACCCCTCACCAATCTTGATAAGCTCGGAAATGCCGGCTAAATTCTTGGGCTTATTATCAAGTCCGGGGACACTTTTGGCAATATTTTTAACCGGATCACTAAACTGCCAAATTAAAAATACCATCATGCACACACCAATCACCACAATGGTAACAACCCGGTTATATACCAGTGTCTTTAACACGTATTTTTATTTCTTTATATTATATGCCAATAATGAATTACCATGACGAACATACAACACTCCGTTGCAAATTACAGGGTGTGCCCAATGTTGGTCAGAGCCATGTCCTACTACAGTAGACCCTTTAATTTCAAATTTATCTGTTGTTGGTAGCATAATACTAATGGTCCCGGTTTTATCACTGTAACAGTATAACAACCCGTCATTAAATATTACAGCCCCCTGCATTAACTCCTCAGATGAATATTTTACTTTTCCTGTTTTGGCATCCAAACATTGCCATGCCCTGTTATTCTGTCCTGATCCATAAATATTGCCATCAAGATAAATGAAACCTCCCATTTGGTTATCTAAGGATTCATTTTTCCAAACCAGGGAAGCTTCCTTTCCATCTTCAGACAATTTTACCATAAGTGCACCTACTCCGTAACCAGTAATACTATAGATATTTTCACCATCGTAAACGGGAGTGTTTGGATGAATGCCATATCTGTTGGTTTGAGGCTGTGACCAATATAATTCACCATTATCCGGATTCAAACCAACCACATTTTTCTCAACACAGGTCACCAATAACTCAGTGCCATTGTGATTAATTAACAAAGGGGAACAATACGCCGATTTTTGTCCCTCCAGGTTGTTTGTCCATATTTCTTTTCCTGTCTTTGTATCGAAAGCAACCATGGTAGCTTTTGTCCCCCCTGGTGTATAAATAACCTTATCATTTACAATTATAGGCGATTCCGCCATTCCGAAACGTAGCTGTTCAGCCCCGTAAGTTTCAGCCATGTTATTTTGCCAAACTACTTCTCCATTTTCAGCTTTCATACATACTGCTAGTCCCGGAGTACTCATAAAATACAAATGTCCATCGTTATAACAAGGTGTTGTCCGGGTTCCTGGGAAATTGGTAGTCCATTCTTCACCATATTTTTTCTTCCAAACCAATTCGCCTTTTGTATTCAGACAATAAATGTAGCCGTCAGAACCTTCCATTCCTGTAATGTAAATTTTCCCACTATTGATGATTGGAGATGAAAATCCTTTTCCTAATCCATCGTAATGCCAAACTAAAGCTGGCCCGGATTCAGGCCATTCTTTTAATAAGCCATTTTCATTATATATACCCATTCTTGTTTCACCACGCCATTGATTAATATTTTGCGCCGATACAAACATGGAAATAGAAAGTACACAACTAACAAGTATTGATTTCATATTTTTTCTTTTTAAAGTTGGTTTTAATTATCTGATAAAATTTTAAAATTCCACTTAATTAAATAGTTGATTTATCAAATACTTAACAATATTATTTAGACTGATTTTAAATAAACTATTTTCGCAAACTATCATTAGAACGAATATACAAAAATACCTTATAATTTAAATCTAAATAAAAGAAACGATTTATTGTGGAATTCTCAAAAACAGCTTCAATAGAGCGATTAATTCATTTTTTATTTTTTGAAATGTTCGTTTTTTAACATTTTTTTAAGATTTAAATCTCTTTTATTTTGTA
>JBNLCS010000377.1:0-11215 GCA_050303935.1 Bacteroidales bacterium | reverse complement strand
TGAAGAACTTCAGATAAGGGATGTGGCATGTCCTGTACTGGTAAGGTTTCCGGATATATTAGGAAACAGGATTGAAAAAATGTACCAGTGTTTTAAAAATGCATCAGAACAATATGATTACAAAGGACAAAATTATATTGTTTATCCCATAAAGGTAAATCAAATGCAGCCTATTGTTGAAGAGATTGTAACGTATGGCAAGGAATTTAACATTGGGTTAGAGGCAGGTTCAAAACCTGAACTGCACGCTGTTTTGGCTGTGAATACCGATTCACATTCCGTAATTATTTGTAATGGCTATAAAGATGAAGACTATATAGAGCTGGCCCTGTTGGCCCAAAAAATGGGAAAACGGATTTTCCTGGTGGTCGAAAAACTGAATGAACTAAAGCTGATTTATAAAATATCGAAAAGACTTAGGGTTAAACCTAACATAGGGATTAGGATAAAATTGGCGAGTTCAGGCAGCGGAAAGTGGGAGGAATCAGGTGGTGATGGTAGTAAATTTGGGTTGACTTCCAGTGAACTGTTAGATGCTTTGGACTATCTTGAAAAAAATAAATTAAAAGATTGTCTGCGGTTAATACACTTTCATATTGGAAGCCAGGTAACTAAAATAAGAAGAATTAAAATTGCCATGCGTGAAGCATCTCAATTTTATGCACAAATATGCAAACTGGGGTTTAAGGTTGAGTTTGTGGATATAGGTGGAGGATTGGGGGTTGATTACGATGGTACTCGTTCTGCAAATAGTGAGAGTAGCGTTAATTATAGCATACAAGAATATGTAAATGATTCGGTTTCTACGTTTGTAGATATCAGCGATAAACATGGTTTGCCACATCCTAATATTATTACTGAATCTGGCAGGTCATTAACGGCCCATCATTCTGTTCTTATTTTTGAGGTGCTGGAAACTACAAGTTTACCTGAGTGGGATGAAGATGTTGAACCTCAAGATGATGACCATGAACTTGTAAAAGAATTATATTCATTATGGGATACTTTGAATCAGCCCAGGTTATTGGAAACCTGGCACGATGCTTTACAAATTAGGGAAGAAGCACTTGATAGGTTTAGTTTTGGAATGGTAGACCTGAAAACGCGTGCACAAGTAGAGCGTTTATTTTGGTCAATAACTAGAGAAGTCTATTCTATTTCTAAAAAACTTAAACATTTGCCTGAGGAACTCAAAAGCCTTTCAAAATTATTATCTGATAAGTATTTCTGTAATTTTTCATTATTCCAGTCATTACCGGATTCCTGGGCTATTGATCAGATATTTCCGATCATGCCTATTCAGAGACTTGATGAGAAGCCTGACCGGATTGCGACATTACAGGATATTACTTGTGATTCAGATGGAAAAATAGATAATTTTATTTCAACCAAAAATATTTCTCATTATTTACCGGTACATTCACTTAAAGGAAATAAGTCATATTATATCGGAGTATTTTTGGTTGGTGCATACCAGGAAATTCTTGGCGATCTGCACAATTTGTTTGGCGATACCAATGCTGTACACGTATCTGTTGATAAACATGGTTACAAAATAAATCAGATTATTGATGGGGAAACTGTTGCTGAGGTGCTTGACTATGTACAGTATAATCCCAAAAAAATGGTAAGACTGGTTGAAACCTGGGTAACTTCATCTGTAAAATCAGGTAATATTTCTGCTGAAGAAGGCAAAGAATTTTTGTCCAATTATCGTTCAGGGCTTTATGGGTACACTTATTTAGAGTAGATATTGGTTTGGGGTTTAGGGTTGCAGGTTTAGGGTTTCAAACAAAAATCCCGTTCATCTGTTCCTTCTTAAAAAAATCTCCCAAAATGAATAAATGTATCTTCAAGGTTTTATTGATACCAATATTTGCACTCAATTTTGTTTATGTTTCTGCCCAAATTAAACTCCTTACAACAGAGATTGATACGCAAACTGTAATAACGAATTTAACAGTTCCATGGGAAATATTATGGGGACCGGATGATCACATATGGATGACCGAGAGAAACGGAAATGTTAGCCGGGCAAATCCGGAAACCGGAGAAAAATTCAGTTTGTTAAATATACCTGAAGCTTATAATAATGGTGAAGGAGGCTTATTGGGAATGGTATTGCACCCTGATTTTGAATCCACTCCACACGTGTTTTTGGTTTATAGTTATTTGAGTGGAAGTAACAGGTTGGTGAGATTGGTAAGGTACACTTACAATGGTAGTGAACTTGTTTCACCGGATATATTAATTGATAGCATCCCCGGTGCTTGGAACCACCTTGGTTCAAGGTTGGTGATTGACGATGGGGATAAATTATACATGACAACCGGTGATGCTGCTGATACAGAATTGCCTCAGGACCTTAATTCTTTAAACGGAAAGATCCTACGTTTGAATCTTGATGGCAGCGTTCCTGAAGATAATCCATTTGCTGATAGTTATATTTATAGTTGGGGACACAGGAATCCGCAAGGATTGGTAATAGCCCCAAATGGAAAAATATATAGTTCTGAACATGGGCCATCTGACAATGATGAAATAAATATTATTTATAAAAATCGCAATTATGGCTGGCCTGATGTCCATGGATACTGTAATGAAGAATCTGAAATTATTTTTTGCGAGGAAAATAATGCTGTTGGTTCAATACGTGTATGGACCCCAACACTGGCAGTTTGTGGACTTGATTATTATAATCATAATGCAATACCGGAATGGGAAGGTAAATTATTGCTGACAACTTTAAAAGAAAGGGATTTACGATCACTCACGCTGAATGAAGATGGAGATAGTATTATTAATGAGGAGATTTGGTTTAATAATTTCTGGGGCAGGTTAAGGGACGTATGTATTTCACCTGATGGCCGGGTATTTATCGCAGTTAGTAATCGTGATGGCCGTGGGGATGATTTTTTGAAACCTTCTATGGATGACAGGATTATCGAGATTAAAACTCACGAAACAGGGCCAGGGCCAACGATCATAGTAAATTCATTAAAAAATACAATGGAAATATATCCAAACCCTGTTCATGATGAAATCTATATCGAATTAACTGATTTGCCGGGTATTCAAATCAAAATAAACATTTTAGATATTTCAGGAAGAACAATACAAAATAGCAATGTTTTACCAAAACAAGGTGTAATTAAAATTAATACCGAAAGCCTTGAAAAAGGGATTTATTTTTTAAAAATATCAGGGATAGAGATAGGTATAACCTATCCATTTATAAAACGTTGATTCCTGATTTTCAGCAATAAATCCTTTTAATCCTTCCAATCCTTACCCCAGTTTTTTCATTATTTCCAAATCTCTGTTGGATCAATGTACAAACTCTTTGCAATCCTTTATTTCTTCAATAATACCTTTTCTAATTACAAAATCACCAAAATGTTCATGTTCAAAACGTTCTTCAGCATATGATTTCAATAAAGGTGTTAATTCTTTTAATATATCTTCTTCTGAAATACCTTCTTTATATAAACGGTTCAATCGCTGTCCGTGAAAACCGCCCCCAAGGTACATATTATATATTCCTGCACCTTTTCCAATAAAACCAATCTCCGCCAGGTATGGCCTGGCACATCCATTCGGACAACCGGTCATTCTAATGGTAATGGGTTCGTTTTGAAGGCCATATTCATTTAATTGTTTTTCAATTTTGGTTATCAGGGTTGGTAAGTACCTCTCACTTTCTGCATTTGCCAGTCCGCAAGTATTCAGGGCAACACATGCCATTGAATTTAAACGTAATGATGAGGTGTTTAATCCACTAATAATATTGTATTTTTTTAATATGCTTTCTATTTTGGGTTTGCTTGTTTCACTGATGTTGGCGATTACCAGATTTTGGTTTCCGGTTAATCTGAAATCACCATCATGAAATTTAGCAACTTCTTTTAAGCCGGTTTTGAGTTTGTATTTTTCTGTGTCGCGCACACGGCCACCTTCAATAAACAATGAACAGGACCATCGTCCGTTTATTGACTTTTTCCATCCAAAGTAGTCTCCATTGCTGGTAAATTTAAAATCTTTAGCTTCTTCAAGGTTGTATCCAAGACGTTTGTTCAATTCGTTTTTAAAATTATCCAGTCCCATGCGGTCAATGGTATATTTTAAGCGTGCATTTTTTCTGTTTTCACGGTTGCCATTTTCTTTTTGGATTAATACAATTTTTTCTGATACATCAACCACCTTGTCCCTGCTGCAAAAACCTATTAGACTTGCTGTTCTGGGATATGTTTCAGGAACTCCAAAAGTTGTTCCCATACCTCCTCCAACAACAACATTATAACCAATTAATTTTCCATTTTCTGCAATGGCAATCAAACCGATATCATTTGCATAGACATCGGTATCATTGCGCGGGGGGATAGCAATGGCAATTTTAAATTTTCTCGGAAGGTATGTTTTGCCATAAATAGGTTCATGGTCTTCTTGCTTATCAATTGCGCCTGCTTGTTTTTTACCGAGCCATATTTCGTGATACGCGGTAGTGGCTGGTGTAAAGTATGCACTTATTTTACGGGCATCTTCATAGGCTTCTTGGTGTACTGTAGTTTGAAACACGTCCGGACTGCACATAACGTTTCGGTTCACGTCACCACATGCTGCAATAGAATCCATAAGCACACCGTTTATGCCTTTCATAACCGGTTTCATATGGCGTTTTAAAATACCATGAAACTGAAATGCCTGGCGGGTGGTTAACTTTATAGTTTTGTTGGCATATCGATCTGCCAATCTGTCTATTTCAAGCCACTGAGAAGGGGAAGCAATACCACCAGGAACCCTGACCCTTAACATAAACATATAATAAGGTTCCAGTTTTTGTTTACGCCTTTCTTGTTCCAGGTCCCGGTCTTGTTGTTGGTACATACCATGGAATTTAATCAATTGTGTATCATCATCACTAATTGCCCCGGTTATTCTGTCATGTAACCCCTCAACAATTGTCCCCCTTAAATAATTACTGTTTTCTTTTATAATTTCTACTGCCGATAATTTCTTTTCTTCTGTCACCATATCAAATTCGGTTATTTTAAATTGCTTATTCTAATTGTTCTTTACCAATTATTTTATAATTGCATGCAAAAATTGATAATACTTTTGTAAAATGAAATGTAGTATTTATTAATATACATCTTCCTGATAACGACGGGATTTTTGCATGTTCTTCACATATTCTTCTGCTTTTTCAAGGCTCATTTTCCCCTCTGTTTTTACGATTTCAATCAGCGTGTTATGTACGTCTTTGGCCATGTGTTTTTCATCGCCACAAACATAAAAATGGGCCCCATCTTTAATCCAGTCAAACAAATTTTTACTATTTTCAAGCATGCGGTGCTGAACATAAACTTTTTCCTTTTCGTCCCTGCTGAAAGCAACATCCAGGCGTTCTAACACATTTTTTTTCATGTAGCGTTGAAGTTCCAATTGATATAGAAAATCGGTGGTGAAATGTTGGTCACCGAAAAAGAGCCAATTTTTTTTACTTCCATTCAAACTTCTTTCCTCAATAAAAGCCCTGAATGGGGCTATCCCTGTTCCTGGCCCGACCATTATTACCGGAGTTTCCGGATCTTCCGGTAACCGGAAAGCCTTATTCTTTTCAACATAAACAGGGACTTTTACATCCGGCCCTACCTTATCGGCTAAAAAAGTGGAACAAACCCCGTACCGTTCCCTGCTATTCAATTCGAACCTTACAGCACTTACTGTTATATGAACTTCACCAGGATGAAGTTTGCTACTGGAAGCAATTGAGTACAGGCGTGCCGGAAGTTTTCGTAATACTTTTACAAATTCATTGGCAGTAATTCCGGAAACCGGATAATCAGTAACCAAGTCAAGAATATCCCGGCCATATAAATATTTTTCAAGCTTTTGTTTGTCATCAATTATCTCTTCAAGTTCTTTGTTTGGTGAAAGTTTAGCATACTTTTTCAATACCTCGGAACTGATAATCGACAACTCATACATTTGAACCAACGCTTCATTGAGTTCTTTGGTTCCATCATACGTTTCAACCTTCTCAAAAGGATTAAGTTCTAAATGGTTAATAATTTTATTTACTAACCGGTCATCATTGATTGAATATACGCCAAGCGCATCCCCTACTTCATATTCCAGGCCAGATCCTTCAAGTGACAATTCTATATGGTAAGTTTCTTTATCTGAGCCTCTGCCATTAAGCAAAACTTTATTTTTTAAAGCAGCCTGAAAAGGTGACTTTTTGGAATAAGATACCTTTTTAACTTCAGGAATATTCATTACATCATCAGATACTTCAACAGGTTTTGCTATATCAGCAAAAGCTGATAATACTTTATTTATCCAGTCTTCTGAAACATCCTCATAATCAACATCACATTCAGCCCTATTATAGATCCTTTTTCCACCCAATTTTTCAAGAATGTTGTCAAAATCTTTACCTGTTTGACAAAATTTTTGATATGAACTGTCCCCCAATGCACATACAGAAAAATTTAAGCTACTTAGATTGGTAGCACTCCCATTATGCAGAAAATGATGAAGATCTTCTGCTTCCAGGGGAGGGACCCCGTCACCGTGTGTACTTACTATAACAATCAGATTGGATTCATCTTTGAGATTGTTCGGGTTATATTTACTCATATCTTTTAATACCGGGTTAAACCCTTTACCCAGTGCAATTCTTCTTGCACTTTCGGCGATTTCTTCACCATTTCCTGTACGGGAACCATATAATATAGTAATTTCTGGTTTTTTTACAGGAGTTGATTGTTTTAGCTGATTGTTATTAGCTTTTTCGGTGTTTTCAACTTCCTCACCCCAGGTATTCCCTTTTAATTTAGTTGTGTTTAAACCGGTTAAAAATCCTCCAAGCCAATACACTTGTTCTACTGATACACTGGCCACCAGTTTACTTATCAATTCTTTTTGTTCATCATTAAACGGTGAACTTTTTAACGCATTTTCAATGTTTTTTACTAATTCTGCCATTTAAGCAAATTTTCTGATTCCACAATTTTTTTTATTCTGTCTCTGATAGCTATTGACAATAAGGCATCTTCACCATTGGTGGAGACGGCAATTGTAATATTTTGATCTTTATAAACTGCTGGTGAAATAAAATCACACAATTCAGGGTCATCATGAATGTTAACGAGCATTCCCCGTTGGTGACCCCAACCAACAATCCTTTTGTTTAATTCCCTGTCATTCGTACATGAATATACAAGTTTAAACCCGTCAAGGTCTTTTTCTTCTATTTTTTTAATTAGAAATGGTATTCCACTTTCTTTTATTTTATCACAAACCTCTAAAGCAACAACAAAAAATTTTTCGGTGTATTTCTGCAAAATATTGATTTTTTTATAAGCAGATTCACCACCACCGAGTATCAGTATTGTTTTATCAGTAATGTCTATTGATACGGGAAGAAATATTTTATTCAGTCCTTTCATTCGTTTATAAGTATGTTACGTGTTTAATTTCGTTCAGCTCTCCGCCCGTTGGCGGATCGGTTCATTTTTAACCATCTCCTTTTGTAGAGGGATTAAGTTTCGTATCAAACCCCTCTATAGCCTGCTCCAATTCATCGGAGAGGGTTTCATTATATCTTCTTTGATAATGCTTTTAAACAACTCAAATCAATTGATGTTCTAAAAATTTTACAATTATAAATCCTATTATTCATATAGGAATACATTACAAAGGAAATTATTTTATTTTAATAAACCATAAGTTTTTAAATAATTTTTACAAAAAGCTAATTTAAATGAATAAATATTATCGGATATATTGACTGAAATTATAGCCGGCATTATGTTTGAAAAAAGAAACTATGTATTGCTTACCGAAAAAAAAAGTATAATTTATCGAAAAATAGGGTTTGGTTCATCGTATTATTTCTACATTTGTCTGCCTGAAATAAAATTATCAAAGGGAAAGCGTTTGATTTTAAATGAAAGATTTATTTAAGCTATTACAAATCGTATTTGAATATAAGCGTAAAGCTTTTATTAGTATATTTTTCAACATCTTATTTGTTATTTTCGGATTGGTTTCAGTTACAGCAGTTATTCCTTTCTTGGATGTTTTGTTTACAAGCCCTTCAAATGAAAAGATTATTACATATGAAGGTAAGGATTATGTTGCAGTAGATGAATTAGAAAATTATGAAGAAAATATTAATAAAATTTACAAGGAACAAGACAGTATTAAACTAAATGATGAAACAAAGCAAAAGAAAGGTGTTTTAAGTAAATATAGTGTTTCAAATTTATTAAGAATAGCCAAATCATTTTTAAGAGGGGTAGTTGAAGAAAGAGGGGCCCGTTTTGCATTGTTGGCAATTTGTATTTTCATGATTATCACAACTCTGCTTAAAACAACCTCCCGTTACATGTCACTTTATTTTTTAGCACCTGTTAGAAATGGGGTGATGAAAAGCTTGCGGAACAATATTTTTGCAAAAATTCTGAAACTTCCGCTTTCGTATTATTCAGAAGAAAGAAAAGGGGACATTATTGCGCGCATGTCAAATGATGTGCAGGAAGTTGAGATGTCTATTATATCTACCTTTGAAGTGGTATTTAAGGATCCGTTAATCATAATTTTTCATTTGATTGCCCTTTTTTCTTTAAGTTTTGATTTAACTCTTTTCGTAGTATTGCTTTTACCTGTAAGCGGGGTGTTAATTGGACGGTTAGGCAAAAATTTAAGAATGAGTGCGCGTAAAGGCCAAAAAAAACTTGGCCTGATTATTTCGATAATAGAAGAGTCCATTTCGGGATTACGAATAATAAAGGCATTTAATGCGGAGGAAAAAACATACCGGCAATTCTCCTCGGTAAATAACTTTTTTAACCGGATAATGATTAAAGTATTCAGAAGAAAGGGATTGGCAAGTCCTTTGAGTGAATTCCTCGGGACAATTGTTATGGTAGTTGTAATATATTATGGGAGCAATCTGGTTTTAAAGTCAAACGGAGAAATGAACCCTGAAGATTTAATCGGTTTTATTTTGCTTTTTTATATGATTATAGGGCCTTCCAAACAAGTTTCAACTGCTTTTTATAATATTCAGAAAGGAATGGCATCTCTTGACAGGATCAATAAAATATTGAATGCACCTATAACCATTATTGATAAAAATGATGCTAAAAGCATTACTGAATTTAAATCTTCCATAGAGTTTCGTGATGTGTCTTTCAAATATGAAAAAGAATTTGTTTTAAATAACATTAATGTTAAAATTAAAAAAGGCCAGTCCATTGCCCTTGTTGGACAATCTGGTTCAGGTAAATCAACCATGGCTGACCTTATACCCCGTTTTATTGATGTTGTGAAAGGTGAATTATTTCTTGATGGTATACCATTAAGAGATTACATAACAAAGGATATAAGGAACCTTATGGGAATTGTTACCCAAGAATCAATTCTGTTTAACGACTCCATATTTAATAATATAGCTTATGGGGTTGAAAATGCTACTGAAGAAGATGTCATTAGAGCAGCTAAAGTAGCTAATGCACATGAATTTATTATGAAACTCCGACATGATTACTATACCAATATTGGTGACCGGGGACATAAACTTTCAGGAGGTCAGCGTCAGAGAATAAGCATAGCCAGGGCTGTTCTCAAAAATCCGCCAATCCTGATTCTTGATGAAGCAACTTCTTCATTAGATACTGAATCTGAAAAACTAGTGCAGGATGCATTGAACAGTTTAATGGAAAACAGAACTTCTATTATTATTGCCCATCGACTTTCAACTATACAAAACGCAGATGAAATATTGGTTTTGGAAAATGGGTATATTGTTGAACGGGGAAAACATGAAGAATTGATAGCGTTTAACGGGGTTTATAAAAAGCTTGTTGACCTCCAGAATTTTAAATAAATCAAATTATATGCGAGTTGCACTAATAAATAGCAGGCTCAGTTATTATGGAGGATTGGAAACCCGTCTGCTGAATTATATTAATTATTTTGCACAACGTGGAGATGATGTATATGTTATTGTTTATCGTATCGATAAAAGTATCGTGTTACCAAAAGGGGTTAACTTGGTAAAAATCAATATTAGGTGGACACCCAAGAGTTTGAGAAGTATTGTTTTTGATAAAAAGGTGGAGGCCCATATGAAGAACAATCATTATGATTTCAGCCTCTCATTAGGGCGTACCAGTTCACAGGATGCAGTATTGGCGCCTAGTAGCCATCTGGGGTACGTAAAAGCAATGAATATTTCTCTTTTAAAAAAGAAAGATAAAGACCAGATAAAACTTGATCAAAAAGCATATGATAATTCGAAAATAGTTTTTGCGTGTTCACAATATTTGAAAAATGAAATAATAAATGAATACCATGTACCACCTGAAAAGGTTTCAGTTTTAAGGCCTCCTCTTAATGTGGGCAAATATAACCGTCAGTATGAGAAGGAGCGGGACATATTAAGAGATATGTATGGCATGAAAAAAAATGAGAAGGTATTTGTTTTTGTGTCAATTGGCCATAAACATAAAGGTTTGGATTTATTATTGAAAATATTTAAATCTTTAGAAGGAACCAACAATATTTTGTATGTGGCAGGATCTCCGAGGGTTGATACAACATGCAGGAATATTAGATATATTGGATTTGATAAAGAAACCAACAAACTTTTTACTGCTGCTGACTTTACCATACACCCGGCAAAATATGAAGCTTTTGGTCAGATTATTTCTGAATCTATGGCCTGTGGAACACCTGTAATTATTTCTTCAAATGTGGGGGCTAAAGAAATTGTTACCTCAAAAACGGGCATTGTAGTCAATTCTTTAAATTCGCAGGAGTGGGTCGATGTTGTTAAAAATGTTGATCCGGCTGATTTTGAAGTTCCCATAGACCATATTGAAAAAAATGGGTTGTCAACACGTAAACATATTGAAACAATGCTAACAATTTGGAAAGAAATGAAAGTTTCTGTTTAAGAAGGTATTGTTTTTCATGCATATACCTAGCCTGATTAATTCATAAATTTTTACATTAATCTTGACATGGTAATCCTTGAATTTAACAATCTTTTTAGCTTATAAGGATATTCTATACTGAATGCATACTTGAGTTGCTTGTATGTTCCTACTTTGTTCATAAGAATAAAAAAAACCTGGAAAATTTTCCAGGCTATTGTTTTATATTGAACGGAGAGAGGGATTATTCGCTCACTCCCAAACTC
>JBNLCS010000376.1:0-3658 GCA_050303935.1 Bacteroidales bacterium | reverse complement strand
GATTTAAAAAATGTAATGTATTGGAATATGTATGTTGAACTAATTGAATAAAGCAATTTAATGGCCAGCATGAATTATACCAATAGTGAAGAGTAATTGGTAATATCCTGTTTCTTCTCATAATATGTTATATTTTACGAGAAATGATTTTTTTTAATTAACTTGTTGTGGGGATCACAAAGTATTGAAATGTGAAAGTCACAATTAGAAAATTGTACATAGTATTTTCGATTTTAATCTCGTTAGAGTCTGGAGCGCAACGAAAAGAAACAAATGCCTTCACAGACCATTTATTATATCCTGGAAAGGAAAATGCGAGGATAGTTTCGAAAAAAGTATTGTATACAAGGAAATATAACATAATTAAACGATACAGGGAAGTATTTGCCAATGGGGAAATTTTTATAAACGATTTTAAACTTCAAACAATTGAGGGGAAACTCACAAGGATTAAATATTTTGTACCCTCGTGGAGAATGTATATGGAACACGATTCGTTGATTGCTATGTTTTGTAGTGATTTGATTTTTTTACCTGAATTTGTTTCTCCGGATAGAACAAATTTAGACAAGTATGTACCCAATTCAAATGGCTTTTACACCTCATTAGGCATAGCGGGAGATAAAATTCCTGAAGATAATTTTTATTTTGTATTATCAAGATACAAGGATTTTAAGAAAGTATATGTTGTAATAACCGGTACATATAATTTACTTCATGATGGCAATTATTATACGGTGGATATTATAGAAACAAATTATAAACAGTTTATTTCCACATTTGAAATAGCGGATTTTATTTATAAGGAGGGTTCAGTAAACATCTCTTCTATACTTTTTGAAACAGGAAGTGCAGAGATTAAAAATGAGTCGGAAAAAGAAGTTAAGTTTTTAGGTGATTTTCTTAAAAGTGATCCCAAAATAAAGATTGTTATTGGGGGGCATACAGATAATGTAGGGGATAAAATTGCTAACCAAAAACTTTCTGAAAACAGGGCCAGGGCATTGAAGAAAATATTGGTTGAAACGTATGGTATTGAGCAATCAAGGATAGGCACCATTGGGTATGGTGAAACACAACCCATTGCGGATAATAATACGCCTGATGGAAGGGCGCTTAATAGAAGAGTGGAAATAATAAAAGCCAAGTAACCTTCCAAACAAATCGTTTTTTTTATTGAACGGAAAGGGATTGATTATAGAATTTATACGTTTCTTTTTGTCCTGTTTTTCGAGAAATAAAATGTAATTCACCACTTACTTTATCTCCAGTCTCAATTTTAAAAAAATCTGGAGGGAGCATATATCGTATGGTATACAAACCTGCCCCATCCAACAACTGGTTCAAGCGTGTATCTGTATAATTTATATCATTATAGTTTAAAACGACTTTTTCTAAAATAACATCTCCACGGTATGAAGAAACGATATAAAGTTTTATCATTTTCTTTTTGGCAATGATAATTGGGGCACCGCTTAATTTAACCTCTACTTTCTCTTTGTTAATATCAATGGTAAAATCTTTCGATCTTTTATTTTCTATATTATCAAATTCAACACTTATAACATTTGAATTTGATTTAAGATAAGGATTAAATTCATACCAAATAATCCATTGTTCTTCGAGGCTTTCAATTTTGGTAATCTTTGTCCCTTTAGATTTCACACGTGGAGGCTGCGAATTATAAATAGCCCTGTCGTTTATGGTTTCGCATATAATGAGTTTACCGGGAACATTCAACATTTCTTTTATTTCAATTTTGTTGTAATTTTCCTGAATTGTGGACAAAAGGTTTTCACATTCTTCTTTTCTACTATCGTTATCTAAAAATTTAGAATTAATATTCATTAACGTTGAATTTATTTCATGCAAATCCTGGACTTTGTTGCAGATAGGTAGTCCTCTTTTTGCTGATTCCAACGATGTTGATATCTGATGTTCTAAAGCAATATTATCTATTACGTTATCAAATTCTTCATAGTTTAAATGATATTGCAAATAATATTTGTAGGTTTTAGTTTTATTTTCAACGTTTTTTAACTTTTCCCAATAAAAATCATCAAGTTCTTTTGAGTCGAAATTAGAGTAAAAGTCAGACTCTTTAAATAACTCACCGGCACTTTCATTTTCAATATCCAGTTGTTTGAAATATGTATTTTGGTTTTGCATTTTATTTACCGCAATACGAATCATCAAATTTTTCAAAGAAATTTGTGCATTTGACTTGGCCTCAGCTAAGGTTAATCCTTTTCCGCTGGCAACCACATAATTATCATGTGAAATAGAAACCCACTCAGGAACATTTCTATAATTTCTGGCAATTACCTTTGTCTTGGCATTTACACGTATATTAAAACATAACAGAAGTATTATAATAACAAAGCATTTTAACCCCTTCATAACTTTTCCTTTTAGAAAAAACATTACAATTTATGTTTATGATGAGGTTTAGCTATATGTTACATTACATTTATGAAGGGTTTTTTATCAGTTTTTTTATTTAATATATGTAAAGAACATCAAATCTTTATGCCATTTTACACCAATCTATCAATCAAGGTTTTGTGATTTTGACGAGCAGGCGTATTTTTTACATAAAAGGAATATTGAATTTCCGGCTATATAATAGCCGTTAAATTAATACGTTGCATTATATTTTCTGATTATGGGCTTTACGAAATCAACTAAAATATTTTTTTCATTATTTCTTTCACTTCTTCAGGTTGTACTACATCTTTTTCCCTTGCCTTAAGTTCTATTAAAACGTCATCAAGCTGTTTTTGCGAATAACCTAGTTTTATTCCAAAGTCATAATAAAATTGTATCTCTTTCTCATCAATGTTTAAATCAAGTTTCATCATTTGCAGCATGGTATAAAAAAACATAAATTTATCTTCACTGGTAACAGGCATGTTGTTTAAATACCTTTCAGGGAACTTAATTATTTCATCACGATCTTCTTCACTTATTTTTAATTTTTTAGCGATAAGACGTATCAACATCATTTCGCTGCCCAACAATTTGCCATTGGCATTCGCCATTTTAGATAAAACGGCAAGGTGAGTTTTTTCGTCACTAAAGTAACTTGAAAATACGGTCATGATATTTTGGTTTATGTACAAACGTAAATATATATTTTGTATTCAAAATAATTTGATTGTTTTTAAAATTATTAAGCTGATTCAGTTATACTTTACTTAGGATTTATTTAAGCAACATTTTTTATATTTTTTACCACTTCCACATGGGCAGGGCTCGTTACGGCAATCTTGGGGCCACCATTTACAACAGTTTGATAATTATGAGCAAGAGGTTCAGATGAAATTAAATTAAATCATGTTTTTCTTTGTTATACCCATACCATGGAAACAAAAATCCCGACAGGGTATGTCGGGACGAATTATAGGACGGAAGTTCTTATCTATTTTTCATTCAACACACTGAAGGGGGATACTTGATATTTAATATGGCTGAGCATGTTTCGTCCTCCTAATTATACTGTTAATAATTAAGTGATGCAAATATCATGAAAAAAAATCCAAATATTTATTTTTCTAATTTTGAAATCGCTGACTCTCATAGTTTTTGTTTGTGTTGCCACGAATTACACTAATTTGCACGAAAATAAAATACAATAGAGAATGTTATTTGGCAAATG
>JBNLCS010000375.1:0-3937 GCA_050303935.1 Bacteroidales bacterium | reverse complement strand
CCATTCAAACATAAAATAATATTTATCTTCGCTGCCTGAAATATAAATGTAAACGAAATAAAAAATGAACAGACCTTTTAAAGTTTTAGGAATTCAACAGGTTGCCATTGGTGGTGACGATAAAGAAAAATTGCGCAAATTTTGGGTAGATATTATGGGGCTTAAACTTGATCATAGTTTTACCAGTGAAAAGGAAAATGTTGATGAGGACGTATTACAAATTGGTGAAGGACCCTTGGCTGTTGAGGTGGATATCATGCAACCCCTGGATCCCGAAAAGAAACCGTTGGTAAATAACCCCAAACTAAACCATATTGGTTTATGGATTGATAACCTGCCAAAAGCTGTTGAATGGCTAACTAACCAAGGAGTTCGATTTGCTCCGGGTGGCATCAGAAAAGGGGCATCTGGACATGATATCTGTTTTCTTCACCCTAAAAGCAATGAGGAGTTTCCGTTGTGCAGTGAAGGTGTTTTAGTGGAACTGGTGCAGGCACCTGATGAAGTGATAAAAGCATTGGGATAAATGGTATAATAATGTGAGTGTAAAGATTTACTTAACAAATATGTAACAAAAACGGGTAAGCTACTTACATCGCGCCGCTACAACCGCCTACCCTTGCTCCCTTCCGGGCCTGGGGGGATTCAGCAGGAGCTGGCCGTATAAGACTTACCCGCGGGCTGCAAAAGTAATAAACTTTTTATTTATAAAAAATGTTAGCCCGTAAGAAACTAAATTTATTTGGTGAAAAATGTTAACTGTTGTTAAAGTGTTGTTGCTTTTTGTTGAAATAGAGTTATTTATAAAAGTATTTAATATATCTTGGCAACTTAAATTTTAATTGAATGGATAATTTTGAAGTGGAGAATAACAAAGACCTGATTTTTAAGAATGCTTTACGGTATGGTATACTGGCAGGATTCGTGATGCTTTTTATCAGATTTGCTGTTACGGCAATTGGTTACGATTTTTATCGTGTGTCTATCGTCTCATTTATTGCTGTTATGGCAGCTGTCCATATCGGTACCAAAAATTACCGGGACAGGTTTTCAGGAGGTTACATAAAATATGGCAGGGCAGTATTATCGGGGTTTCTTATAAGTTTAATTGCCGGCTTAGTGTACGGATTATATGTGTATTTTGAATATCGTTTTATTTTCCCGGAATCGTATAATGGTTTGCTTAGGTTGCAAGAGGAATTGATAAGAGAAGGGGAATTGCTTAATTTTAAAATGTTTAACAATCTTTTTGACGAAGAAGAAAAAGTTAAAATCTTGTATAACACAGCAAGTGAATTTAAATATGCTTTTTCGGAAACAACTTCAACAACCTTTATGGGAACCTTAATATCGTTGTTTATGGCAAGGTTATTGAAAAAATAATAAAACTGTACCATGAAGTATAGGTAATTATAAATATATTTGAACCATGGACATATCTGTAGTTATTCCTTTATATAATGAAGAAGGGTCTCTCAGGGAACTAGAAGCCTGGATAAGCAATGTAATGCAAAAAAACGGTTATTCATATGAAATAATTATGGTTGATGACGGTAGCACAGATGGTTCATGGCAAATTATAGAAAGCATTGTAAAAGACAATCCTTTTGTGCATGGTATTAAATTCAGAAGAAACTACGGAAAGGCTGCTGCATTATATTGTGGATTTAAAACGGCAAAAGGTGATGTTGTGATTACCATGGATGCTGATCTTCAGGACAGTCCTGAAGAAATACCTGGGTTGTACCGTATGATAAAAGAGGAAGGTTTTGACCTTGTTTCAGGCTGGAAAAAGAAAAGGCACGATCCCCGGTTAACTAAAAACATACCGAGTAAATTTTACAATTGGACCGTAAGGCGGATGGCCCGCGTGAAATTGCACGATATGAATTGCGGTTTAAAAGCGTATAAGAAAAAAGTTATTAAAAGTATTGAGGTGTATGGTGAGATGCACCGTTATATACCGGTTTTAGCTAAATGGGCAGGGTTTAAAAAAATCGGTGAAAAAGTAGTACAGCACCAGGAACGTAAATACGGTGTTACAAAATACGGGCTTGAACGTTTTATACGGGGCCCTTTGGATTTGTTGTCGGTAATGTTTATCTCAAAATTTGGAAAGCGCCCCATGCATTTTTTTGGTATGTGGGGTTCTGTTATGTTTTTAATTGGTTTTATTATTGCTACGGTGTTGGGTGGTTACAAACTGTATTATGTAATGCATGGTATGCATGCCAGGTTGGTTACCGAAAACCCGTTTTTTTACATAGCCCTTACAGTAATGATTATGGGAACACAACTGTTTCTTGCGGGGTTTACCGGGGAATTAATATCAAGAAATTCAACCGAAAGAAATAATTATTTAATTGACGAGGAAATCTAAAAAAAACTCATAATCCGCATGGGCCATAAATTTTCGGTGATTGTACCCACATTTAAAAGAAAAGACGAAGTTGAAGAATTACTGGAAAGCCTTTTGGCATGTGAATATAAAGACTTTGAAATTATACTTGCCGATGGAAGTCCGGATGAAGTTTTATATGAAGTAATCGCCCGGTTCAAGAATAAACTTACAATCAATCATATTCATGTACCTTTGTTGGGAATTAGTGAATCAAGGAACCTGGGTGCAGAAAATGCCAACGGGGATTATGTACTTTTTTTTGATTCGGATTGTGTCATCCCACCCGATTATTTTAATAAAGTAGGTGCATTTATTGAAGAAGAAAACCCTGACGCTTTTGGTGGCCCTGATGCGGCGGCTGGTAATTTCACGCCAATTCAAAAAGCTATAAGCCATACTATGACTTCGTTACTTACTACCGGGGGCATTAGGGGGAAAAAGAACCATGCCGGTGGTAAATTCTACCCACGTAGTTTCAATATGGGTATCAAAAAGGAGGTATTTAATAAAGTTAATGGCTTTGCTTTGCTTAAAGTTTCAGAAGATATTGACTTGAGCATACGTATGTTCAAGGCGGGTTATAAAGTATGTTTAATTCCTGCTGCACATGTTTATCATAAAAGAAGGACCAACTTTAAGCAGTTTTTCCGTCAGGTTTTCCGGTTTGGCGCCGGAAGGATCAATATTGGCAGTTTGCATAAAGGGGAATTAAAGATCACACATACCATACCGGCCGTGTTTCTTTTGTTTCTGGTTTTTATACCTTTTACCTTGCTGATTCACCTTTACCTTTTTTATACAAGTGTTGCTTTTTTAGTTTTTTACTTAATTGCCCTGTTTATTGAATCTTTAATTATAAACAAAAGCCTGAAGGTGGCTTTTTTAAGTATCATATCTCTTTTTGTTCAGTTTGCTGGTTATGGAAGTGGTTTTATTATTAATTTCTGGAAAGTGAAGATCCGTAAAAAGGAGGCCGTGGTTTATTAGTAATTGGCAGATTGATGATTTGTTAATATGAAAATCATTGCAACTTTATTAACCTGAAAAAATCACTCTAACGACAAATCCGGGATAAATTATTCATCAGCAAAATATACCAACTTTGTTCCTTCTTCATCAAACTTAAACTTAAATTCCCTAATTTTTAATATCTCTTTCAGTTTTGCTTGTTTTTCTTTTTCGCAATAGAAAAGCATAAACCCACCGCCACCGGCCCCCAGTAATTTACCTCCCATTGCACCATTTTTCATAGCAGTTTGGTAAATGTTGTCAATCTCAGGGTTAGTGATTTTTGAAGCCAACTTCTGTTTTAAGATCCAATTCTCGTGCAATAATTTTCCAAAATCATTCAGTCTTTCTTGGTACAATGCATCTTTTAAATCATCTACCAGGGCAACCATTTTTTTTAGGTTTTCAAATTTTTCTTCTTCTCCTATGTTTTTCTTTTGTTCAGATAATATATCCGAAGCTTTTCTCGCGTTTCCAATATAAAACAGGACCAGGTTCTCCTGTAACTTCTTGTAAATATCCCCCTTT